>JAUZPS010000699.1 GCA_030705945.1 Bacillota bacterium | reverse complement strand
GCCATTGAGCTTAATGGAAAAATATATATTTCAGGTGGCTTTGAAATTGGCAGCTCAGGCTATTCAGCAGAAGTTAATTGCATATATGTTTATGATCCTGCCGCAAATACTTTCACAAAAATGGCTGCTCGCATTGACAAAGGCCAGTTTCAAGGAGCTTTTCAACAATCAGGAAAGATATATTTTCTCCCCAAAATTGCCTATTATGATAATAGCAACTTGATTGAAATATATAATCCTTCCAAAGACGAATGGAGTATAGGTGATCAACCTATCTGTTTACCAGAAGATTGTTGTACCGCTGTTTTAAACAATAATGCTTATATTATAGGCGGATATTTATCAACATATTCAAACGCTGTCCAAAGGTATTCACCTAATGAAACATTGGTCTATAACGATTTTACAAACTATTATGGATATAATATTCCTGGACAACAAAAATGGAGCAATATCGGAGTTGAGAGATTAAACGGTTATACACAAAATGACTACAAGTTGAAATTCGACGGCAAGGATGTCCTGACCCTTGAATTAAATACAAACGGTTACAAGGACCTTATTCTTGAATATTCATCATGCGGCTTCATGACATCTTCTGGCACTTTTAACGTGGAAGTAAATCCAAATATAGCTGATCCGACAAAGTGGACCAGTATAGCAACTTATAGCAGTCTTCAGAATGAATGGATAAAAAAATACCACAACCTCAGCGCTGATTTGGAGAATAAGCCCAGAATAGGGATCAGATTTAGATTTGACAAAAATACCATGGATGGCGTTGTAGCAATGCTTCAATACATAAAGGTATATGGAAGAAATAGCGGTCTGGCGCCAACTTCGTCAGCTTTAAAAACACAGTTTGTGAATGAGAGATTTACCAACGGCGCCTCCTCAAAATGGGCATTAAGCGGTTGTAATGCTTCAACTGGAACCATTGATATGGATAACAGCGACACTGCAACCTGTACCTTCAGCACAAAGGGGTACAAGAATATAACAATTCAGTATAATGTAAATTATTATGCATCAACTCCTTCTACCAATAGATTAAATGTCCTTGCAAATTCAACGCCATCAGATTCATCAAAGTTTGCTGTGGTTGATTCCATACCATATTCGGATTTCTTTGGCAACAATAGAAAGACAGACCTTGGCAGCGCTTTTGACAATATGGATAGTGTACAGGTTAAATTTGCTCTTAACCAGACTACAGCTACAGATACAGGAAGCATCTTTAATTTCATCGTAACCGGTGAACCCATAAAAACTAATGTATTCTCTGATTTGGGAGTGTATGATCTGGCATTCAATTATGATTGTACAGCAAATGACTACGGTTGGTTCCTGCAGTCCGGGCTTTCCACAGGAAGCTATCTCTTCGGGGACAAACAGATTACAGCTACAAGCATACCTTCATCCCTTTTGGGAGCAGAATGGATAAGCCCTTCCTACAATTCCAGAATGTTTACAGGAAGTAATCTTGCTACTGTCAAGACAAATGCTTATGCTGACGTATTCATAGCCTATGACGACAGATTGACATCAAAGCCTTCATGGTTCACAGGCTGGACAGATACAGGAATGGATATAAAATTTGACGATGGTGGCGCTGTAACCTACAGCGTGTTCAAAAAGAGCTTTACTGCCGGCTCTACAATCAACCTGGGACCAAACAGCATTGACCCTGATAATTCATGGAATTATGACCAGTATATTGTGCTGGCTAAGCCAGTTATAATGTCTGAACTGAGTGTAAAGGATACTTCAAACACAGTGGACTGGTCACTTCAGCTAAATCCAACTGTAGGAAGCACCCTCTTTGGGGATAGGGTCTTCACAATTACAACATTGCCGTCAATCCTTAACGGAGCAGAATGGATAAGGGTTGCCAACGATTCAAAGGCATATACAGGTTCACCTCTTGCAACCTTCAAGGTTAACTCAACTGCCGATATCTTCATTGCCTATGACGACAGAATTACAACAAAACCTTCATGGTTCACCGGCTGGACTGATACAGGAACAGACATAAAGGACAACCAGTCAACACCAATTACCTACAGTGTATTTAAAAAGACAGTTATTGGCGGCTCCACAGTAACACTTGGACCAAACGGCAATACAACCTATTGTCTCTACAGTGTCTTTGCAAAGCCGGTTACAATAATGTCAAACCTCACAGTAAATGATACTGCCAATGAAATGGACTGGTCCATAAGG
>JAUZPS010000698.1 GCA_030705945.1 Bacillota bacterium | reverse complement strand
TGAGGAAGTTATAACAGGTAATAACTGGGATTACGAGACTTTATTTGATCCTTCTAAAAAGATACCATTTGAAGTATCTGTGACCAATGCAGTGTACAAGGAAAACAAGTATATCACAGCAGATGTGAATATCAAAAATGTATATGCTGATGCGGTAGAAGGACTGGTAACAACTGAGCTTTACAATAAAGAAAACCAGCAGTTGATTGAGAAAAAACAGCAAGTCATAACATTAAATGCTGGAGAAAATAGGGTTATTACAGAGCAATTCACAAAGGATGTACCATATGTTGGAGCTTACTTCATAAAGACTTATATGGAAAGAAGCGAGGGAAGCAACGTTCCAGCGGAAATTGAGTTTTCAAATACAGCTACAGCTTATGTAAAAACTTTGGCAGATGATAAAACACCGCCAGTAATAAGTGGAGCAGCTACATCCGTACCTAATAAAAATGGTTGGTATAATAGCGATGTTACAATACATTTTGATGCAAAGGATGATATTTCAGGTGTAGATATATTAACACCTGACACCACAATAACACAGGAGGGTGAAGAAATGGAGGTTACAGGTGTAGCATTGGATAAGGCCGGAAATATGGCAACTATAGATATTACGGGAATAAACATCGACAAGACAAAGCCTGTTATAATTCAATCTCTACCTGATACCCAAAGTTTTGGCAGCAGTATTACTCTGGCATTTGAGGCGCAGGACCAGCTATCGGGAATTGAAAGCGCTTATGTACTGTTGGATGGAGCAAAATATGAAAATGGATCTAGCGTAAAGCTTTCAAAATTTGGTGATATTAATGTCGAACTAATAGCTGAAGATAAGGCAGGAAATGTGACGAGTGTTTCAAAAATAATAAAAGTAATTGCGCCTCAGTTCAAGGTTTCAGGGTATGTCATTCCCAGCTTTTTGGCTAGTTCTCAAAGGTCATCAAAGTTAATGTCAGGATTCAAGGTTGAAATAGTTGGAACAGGACTGACAGCGATAAGTGATGAAAATGGATATTTTGAAATAAAGAACGTTCATCCAGATGAAAACTATACTCTACAGATTACTAAGAAACACTATTTATTAAGAGAAATAAAGAATGTAGAAGTAGGCCGTGATGTTCAAATCTCTGCCCAAAGCTCTCCAATAGAAATGTGGGCTGGAGATATGGAGGTAAATGGTACTCAGGATGGTGTTATCAAAATGGAAGACGTTATGGAAATGGCGAAGCTGTTCAATACTTGTGATAAAGAACCAGTATTTAAACCAGATTACGATTTTAACGGTGATGCTCGTATTAACTTGTTAGATATAGTGATTATTGCAATTCACTTTGGCAGGTCATGCTATGACGAAAACTAATTATTATATGAAAAGCGCTAATGATCTAACATATATAAAAAGCACTATTAATCTTACATTTGACGGAGCAAAATAACGAACGCTTTAACGTTATTTTGCGATAGGCAAATGTAAAAGATTAATTGCTTTTTATATAGTTAGGTGTTGTTATTGAATAGTAAGTAAACCCCCGGTTTGTTAAACAACCTTTGATGTTTGGCAGCAGTATATAATAAAAAGTAAAAAGACCAGCTCTTACACTGGTCTTTTTACTCTACAATCACCCACTGAAATTCCCATTCTCCATAATATTGCTGACAATCATTTTGCCCTAAAGAAACTACAATTATATGAAGCTGAATGAAAATTTACATTAATCTTACATTTAGTAGAGCCAAAATATTACTTATTATCAGCAGTATTAGATGGCTGATCATTAGTAGTATTTGTCGTTTGGTTAGTTGTATCTGTTGTATTTGCTGAATTTGTTGTATCAGCAGGTTTTGTAGTTTCAGTCGGATTAGTTGTAGTGTCAGTTCCTTTGGAACTGTCACCGGTCTTTTTATCATCAGTTACTTTTGTCGCATCTGGAGTACCGGAATTATCCGTCGGTTTTGGATCAATGGATTTCTGTTGCTCCAATGCTTTCATTGCAGCCTTTACCTTAGCCCATGCTTCCTGTTCTGACAGACCTGTTATATCAACTCCGAATTTTGCTGCCTGAGCTTTCAAATCAGGTTTTTGATTTTCCTGCCTCTTCTTTTCTTCTTCCATCTTTTTTGCCTTCTGAACTTCATCTATTTTTGCAAGGAGCTGATCCAATGTCAATCCAGTTGTGTCAATACCAAGCTCTTCGGCCTTTATATTAGCGCTTTCCAATTC
>JAUZPS010000697.1 GCA_030705945.1 Bacillota bacterium | reverse complement strand
GCCAAAGCCGCAAGTCTGCTTTGGCCGAAATTCTGCGTAATATCTATTTAACCTTAGTTACTCAACTTTCCCACATCATTTTATTGCACGCATGCGATTATCAAGTTTATATTTAAATTTAAATGTAATTGAACTTATAGTCCGTTTTATAGCTGCTTAATTTGAATATTTCTACATCCTACAACGCATCCATTCAGCGTTAGAAATTAGGAAGGTTATCTAAATTGTCATTCTCTGTTCCGTTTGGATTAGCTCTGAGGTATTCTCTGCCGCTTTTTGAGCTGCTTACATTAACGCCCTCAAGCAAACCGTCTTTTGCCATCATAATAGCTTCATTAATCGAATATACATTGCCATTTTCCGTCATAACATCGGTTATATCTCCCGAAGGGTTCTTTTTAACTTTAACAATTTTTGTTTTATCGCTCATTGTTTCAATTCTCTCTTTCTATTTATTATGCAATAATGTTTTATCGCTTTATTTGCCCAAATATCATTTGAGCAAAGTGTTTAACCTTAGGATTATTACTTTTGAATTATTTTTATTGATTTAATTCTTTTGAATTATTTCTTATAAATTATTTCTTTAAAAGTATGATTTCCTATGCGCTTCATATTTATTCTTTATAGAAAGAGATACAATGAATTTTTATTCCCTGACTAATAACAAACCTTTATTCGCCATCAACAAATTCATAGGCGCCTGCGTCACCATTTCCAGTTCGTTTAATTCCTCTTTGGTCAAACTGTGGAAAACCCGTTTTTATTATGTCAATAGCAGGACTTTCTTTTGATAACGCAATTGTTTTAGTAAAGCCTCCATAATCTCCAAACGCAAGAAGTCTCGGGTCTTTAACAATTGATGATTGAGCGGCTTTTTCATCTTTGACCTTTTTGCCGGAAGTTATTGATGGACTGAGATATTCAATATTTCCTCCTCCATCTAAAAGTTGGGTGTTTGTATTATAGACAGCCCAATCCCTTACCGATACGTTGTTTGAAAGTATACAATTAGCCAGCTTAACCTTGCTGCCATCAGTAGTCTGAATTCCTCCTCCATGAAACCATGCATAGTTATTTGAAATGGTGGAATTAGCGATTTTCGTCATAACCGCTGAAACAGCGACTCCACCACCCATGCCAAGGCTCGGGCTCAGAAGATTGTTTTTGTAAAAGGTAGAGTTTACAATGTCCAGATTTCCTGTATATGACAGAAACCATAATCCCCCGCCCTGCATAAAGCATTGATTGTGGTCAAAGGTACAGGAATCAATATTGAGATCCCCTTCCTGAGCATAAACCGCTCCTCCCTGGCCCTGCTCCTTACTTGTCAGTTCATTATATTCAAACGTAGTATACTTAAACGAAGCAGTACTTTTCAAATGATATCCTTCATCACCCGGTTTGTGAAACACGTAAAATATGGCTCCACCAAGCCTATCACCAGTGTTTCCGGTAAAATTTGATCCAATAACATCAAAGAAGGCTGTCTTACCATTCTGGTCAAGTCCATCGAGAGATATTGCTCCTCCGCTTCCGTTCTGACCTCCATTGACGCCTGTGGCCTTGTTTGCGATGAAATCACAATTCACCGCTTTAAGACTGCTTCCAAGGCCCCCTATTGCTCCACCGTTTGAAGCTTTGTTTCCAATAAAATTACAATCCGAAAAGTATGCATAAGGAACTGCGAAAAGATACACAGCGCCGCCGCGTATATCCCCAAGCTCGCTCTTACTGGCGCATTCATTTTCTATAAAGTTTACATTTACTGCTTTAAATTTTGCCAAAGTGGGTTGGCCTGACTTAAGTCCCGACATCATAACAGCCGCTCCGCATTGATCGCTGAAATGACCGTTTTTGACTGAATTTTTTCCATTTTTGAGCGTTATATTCTGTAAGGTAAAATCTGCCGCATATACTTTAAATATCTGTGATCTATTATTACCGCTTATGAAATATCCTGAACCGTCAATTAAAGTTTTATTCTTCACTTCAAGGACGCTGTTTATCGTAATGTTATTTGAAAGTTTTATCTTACCGCCTGCTTTTAACGCGTTTCGAAGCTCATCTTCAGAGGCCGCTACATGATTTGGATTTGAAATATCGTCAGGAAGAATATCTGATTGGGGTCGCGGCTTTACTTTTATTACTTCAACATATTTTTCTCCTTCATGCCAGATAACTCTTGCATTAAGCGCTTCAAGCACTGGCCTTATAGGAAGATAAGTTCT
>JAUZPS010000696.1 GCA_030705945.1 Bacillota bacterium | reverse complement strand
GAGCGCCTATTTTATGTAGGTTATTGCAAGCAAGCTATATAAAAAGCAATTAATCTTTTACATTTGCCTATCGCAAAATAACGTTAAAGCGTTCGTTATTTTGCTCCGTCAAATGTAAGATTCATAGTGCTTTTTATATAGTTAAGGTAGTATCAAAAAAACTTAGCAACTGGGTGTTTCAAACACTTGATATAATTGGTTTTAGTCATATAAACTTGAAAAAGGAATTTTTTGAAACGCCCTAAGTCTTATTTGTTTAATAAAAGGAGTAGGAATAATGGTTAAAAGAAGAGTTTTATCCTTAATTTTATCTATGGGTGTGGCGCTTTCATCTATTTGCGGAGCATATGCTGACTCCACAAAAGTAGATATTACTTCGAGCGGCTCAGTTGTAGGAATTGAAACAATGAACGAAAATGCCAAGCTTCAAATTAAATTTATAAATGATTATGATGATGCAGTACATAACAATACCATTTATAATTACGTTCTGGAATTTGATTTTGATGGGCAGGGAAGCTTGACAAGGACAAATCTTATAAAGAAAGACAATCATTATAAGGTGACAGGAACCAACCTCAAAAAAGGCGATTCCATCATATTAAACTATGATGGAAAACTAAACGATAAGGATGTAAACAATGTATGGTTGTATCCTGCCTCAGACCCATGCAAATCTTGGGATGGCGCAAACGGCGCAGCTTATACAAAGGGACAGGTTGTATTATTTAATGGCAAGCACTATGAATGTATCAGTAACCACAATGTCATTATTGATAAGGCAAAACCGTGGCAAGCTGGAAAAAACTATAGTGTAGGAGATCTGGTTTCTTATGATGGGGCTGCTTTTAAAGTTAAGAGCGCTCATACTGCTACATTGGATACGTATACAACATGGGGATTATGGAACACATATAAGGTGGGAGATATTGTTGAAAGAAACGGGAAATACTATCTGGTAACAGAGGATCATATAGCCCAACCGGACAAAGTTATTAATTGGAATATAACGAGTGCATATAGAGCAGGAGACATAGTCAAATACAACGACAAATATTATGAGGTAAAAACAGCCCATACTCCATACTTGGAAACAGCTCCTGCATGGACCGCAGGAAAAGCGTATAAGGTGGGAGATATTGCTTCTTTTAACGGCGGGTACTATGAATGTACCAGCGCATATACATCACAGGCCACAATTGGAGTTGTAAGTGGAAAGCACAAAGTCGGAGATTATTTCTCTGATAACGGTTCATACTATAAAGTAACCCATGATTATAATTTAGTAGTTATTAATGATTTTTTTGATATGAGTCCTAAACTAGGAGATATTGTTTATTGTAAGCAAACAAACAATTATTATTTATGTTCTAGAGATGATTCATCTGGTAAGGGATACACTATTTACGGTTCAGGCATACTTACTTCAAGTTATACGCAGGCAAATATTAATGAAATAGACGCAACTTCATCCCATTGGCAGCCTTATGCCATAAAAAATGAAGCGTATTGGGTTCCGTCAAATACAGCCAACAATTTATTTCAATCGTATACAATTAAAGACGAAGCATACTGGGCGCCTGAAAACTACACAAGGGCTTTTACCCCTTATATCCTTAAGGATGAAGCATATTGGAATCCTAAAAACTATACCCAGGGGTTTGAAACTTATGCCCTGAGGGGGGAAGATTATTGGAATCCCCAAAATTACAGCGCAGGCTTTAAACAAATTGAAGTTGAAAAATATGATTATTCAGCTAATGTAAAGTTAAGTTACACAATTATTCTTGATTCTTCAGTAGATGAGGATAGCAAAGATAACCTTATCTCATTGCCACTGGGGAACGGTCCAAATACCAGCTACAGCATTAAGTCAAATACAGCGCATGGCGCTGCCGCTACAGGAATACAGGACGGAAAGAGCGTTTTAACATATACACCAGGGTTAGATTACAATGGAACAGACCTAGTGGCGCTTAACCAAAACAACAATGACGGTCAGGTCATTGAAACAAAAATAAATATAACTGTAAAGCCTGTCAATGATCCTCCCAACAATGCGACAAAACCTTCTGTAACGGGAAATTATTCGGTGGGTCAAACCCTCAATGCAACTACAGGACTGTGGAATGATAACAATGATATCAAACCGGGGAATCTGGCTTATTCGTATCAATGGCAAAGAACTTCCAATACGGAGTCCTCAAATATAACCGATATAGCGGGTGCTACAAAGGATGCATATAT
>JAUZPS010000695.1 GCA_030705945.1 Bacillota bacterium | reverse complement strand
GTATATTAGAAGACAATAATTATTCTGTTGATGTGGCTTTCGATGGCGAAAATGGCCAGTATATGGCAGAATCGGGCATCTATGATTTAATTTTACTTGATAGAATGCTTCCCATAAAAGAAGGCTTGAAGGTACTAAAAGCATTTAGAAAAAACGGAATAATGGCACCAGTCCTACTTTTGACTGCAAAAGATACCGTAGATGATAAAGTTGAAGGTCTTGATGCGGGAGCTGATGATTACCTTGTAAAACCTTTTTCAAGCAAGGAGTTGCTGGCTCGAATACGGGCTCTTTCAAGAAGACAATCAGATCACCTTCAATCAGATAAACTCAAGGTTGGTACTCTCGAGCTTGACATGAACCGTTGTGAAGTTATAGATATTAATGGGAAAATAAAGTTAACATATAAGGAAGCACAGTTGCTTGAACTTTTCATAAGAAAAAAGGGACAGGTTATTTCTAAGGAGTATATTTTGGACAAGGTATGGGGTATGTCTTCATTTGTAGAATTGAACAATATTGAAATATATATTCATTACCTTCGCAAGAAATTAAATCCCGATAGTTGCCATATTCAAATCGAAACAATTAGAAATGTAGGATACTGCTTGAGGGAGGATTTAAATGTTTAGTAAGCTCCGGATTAATCTTACATTAACAAATGTTATTGTATTCAGTATCATTTTTATAATATTTATTATGAGCATATTTATAGTTATGGAGGAAATAATCAACGACCAAACACACCAAATAACAAATATGATTTTTTCAAGTTCAGGTATTAATAATACCTCTACGAAAAATGGACATGACCGACACCAAGAACACCAATTAAGATATTTCTATATAAAATCTGATAATACTGGCAAAATAATTTCTACATCTACAAATTTAAGCTCTGAAAATCTTCAATTGGATGAAATTCTATCAAAGGCATTGGCAACTAAAAAAAATGATGGTGTTATTGAATTAGATGAGGAATATTTACACTTTTCAAAAAGAGCAATTGAAAATGGTACGCAAACCTTTATTTCATTTGTAAATACGCATGCTGAACATGAAATGCTGAATAAGTTGCTTATTGTACTTATTCTTGCAGGGTTAGGCGGCCTTTGTCTGGTGTTTTTCGGAAGCCTTTATATGGCAAACAGATCACTTATTCCGATAAAAGAAGCATGGAAGAGGCAAAAAGATTTTGTAGCAGACGCTTCACATGAACTCCGTACTCCATTATCCGTAATAGAGACTACTGTTGACTTACTTGCAGGCAGGAAGGAATATACAATTGATAGCCAAATTAAATGGATAGAAAATATTCAAACCGAAAACAAGAGAATGTCAAAGCTTGTTTCAGATTTATTACTTCTTGCTAGAGCTGACTCTGAACAAAACTCAATTGAGCTTAAGACATTTTCGTTACATTCAGCGCTCCTTGAAGTATATATTCCCTTTGAAGCAATAGCTTTGCAAAAAGGTATATATTTACAAACGTTTAGTGGGGATCCAATTGACTTCTATGGAGATGAAGCAAAACTAAAACAACTAGCAGTAATTCTTGTAGATAATGCTATCAAATATACTTCCAGCGGTGGAAGTGTTGGAATGAAACTCAAAAATATTAGCGACTCAATAGAAATTTCTGTTTTTGATACTGGTGAGGGAATTTCTGAAGAGCATGTGGAAAAAATATTCCAGAGATTTTTCAGAGTTGATAAATCACGCTCAAGAAAAGAAGGAAGCGTAGGTCTTGGACTATCTATTGCAGAATGGATTGTAAAGCAGCATAATGGTCATATCAAGGTAGAAAGTATCAAAGGTAAAGGAACTACTTTTCGTATTTTCTTACCAAAATTAAATTTATAGTTTTATCCCAATGCAACAATAACAGCTCCTACTGCGATTAATACAATCCCAATTCCACTGATAAAGCTTACTTTTTCACCTAAAAGAATTACTGCGATGATAACCGCAAATACTACACTTAGTTTATCAATTGGAGCAACCTGTGAAACTCTGCCATACTGTAATGCAATGAAGTAAAAAAGCCATGAAGATGCGCCCGCTATACCACTTAAAGTTATAAATGTTAAAGCCTTTTTATTTGTTAATATATCTGGCAGTTTATTTAATTTCCCTTGGATGACTATAATTACAAAAAGAAACAATGCCTTATATATAATTATACACGATTTAACTCTTAAAATACTAAATACCTATTCTTTATATTATGCTGTTTTTTCTAATACTACT
>JAUZPS010000694.1 GCA_030705945.1 Bacillota bacterium | reverse complement strand
TTTATTTTATGATTTATATAGTAATTCTGGACTATAAAAATAGTACCATGTATAGGAACTAAATGATTAGTATGAATTATTAATGTTATCCGATAATATCTGTTATGATTAAATTATGAAATAAATGGAGGGATGTGAATTTTTTTGATGTATTCTAAATTTCTCAAGAGCAATAAAGGCGCGTCAGTAATAATATTTTCACTTGCATTAACTGTAGTTATCGGAATGAGCGCTATTGTGGTAGATATAGGAAATGTGGTTGTTGAGAGGCAGAAACTTCAGAATGCGGTTGATTCGGCGGCTCTAGCAGCAGCTCAGGAACTGCCTGACAAACAGAGAGCGATTGAGGTAGCCAATAAATACATAGCAGATAATGGTTTTACCCCTGAGGATATCAACGTGAGTTTTTCTGATGACGACACGAAGCTGATTGTTAACGGAAATAAGGATGTTCAATTTCTATTTGCCAGAATTCTTGGACTAGACAGCAAAAATACAAAATGCAATGCGACTGCTATGACAGGCAATATCGGACAGGCTCTCGATTATGTTCTGTTTTCGGGAAGCGCATCAACAAATCTTATTATTAATGGCTCTAAAACTTATGTTAATGGCAACTCTCACACAAACGCAGGCTTTATTGCAAATGGTTCAATGCAGACAATAACAGGCGCTTGTGAAGCTGTAAAAACCGTTGTTGTAAATGGAACTCATATGGAGATAGACGACAGAGTTCCCAACGCGCCATATGTTGATATGCCTGACTTTTCCGAAACGATAAGGCTTCAGGCAGAAAAGGCTGGAACATTGTTTGATTCAAGTAAAACTTATAATGGATCTAATATCAATGTGGATGAACCTATATACGTTAATGGCAATATAAATGTCGACGGAAGCCATTTTAAAGGAAAAGGCTGCATTTTAGCGACAGGGGATATAACCATTAATGGAAGCAATCTATACGATTCTCAGGAGGATTCGGTTTGTTTTTACTCAAAGAACGGCAGAATTATAGTAAATGGTTCAAACATTGAGCTTAATGGAATAGTCTATGCTCCAAATGGAAGTATAATATTAAACGGCTCAAACCAGACGATTATGGGAAGAGTTATCGGAAAAACATTGGTTTTTAATGGCAGTAATCTTACCGTTGACGGCGCTGACGTAAACTTAGGCGGGATACCTTCTAAAGGGACAAGACTAATTCATTAGAATGATATAAAATTTAGAGGTGATTTTATAAGTTACAGCAAAGTTGAAGAACTATGTTTGGCTAAGGTTCTTTAGGGCGTCTCAAAAAAATTCCTTGTTCAAGTTTATATGACGAAAACCCATTATATCAAGTTTTTGAAACGACCAGTTGCTAAGTTTTTTTGATACTACTTTATGTGATATCTTGACAAAGCAGTATGGAGGAAGTTTTAGCAAATACTTCAACTAAGCATAAAGTTTGATAAAAGCCTTGTGTATAAGGGGGGAGGACAATTATTTCCCAGGAACTTCTTTCGACTATATAAGTTACGAAAAAGATTTTACATTTTGCCAGCTACCTAACAATTGGCTTATCTCTTTGTTGGGTAGTTGGCAATTTTTGAGTTAAGGCTTAAACTCAAAACATTTTTTATTATAACTTGGAATTATTAAAAAAATATAATATAATGAATCTGGATATTCATTCCACTTGTTTATATATAAAAAGCACTATTAATCTTACATTTGACGGAGCAAAATAACGAACGCTTTAACGTTATTTTGTGATAGGCAAATGTAAAAGATTAATTGCTTTTTATATAGGTATTTATTTTTATCATTCCAATTAATTAACCATACACATTATGTAAATAATTTATCAAGATAAATTTTATGAAAGGGAATAAGCTTTTCAAAGGATATAAAATACTTCTGTAATCTGAGCAAGTTTGCTATGGCTGTTCGGTTAGGGGGCTTCAAGGCTTGTTTCTATTATATGAAATATCCGCATTATGGGTTTTGGTTTATTCAATAAACATAATTTACAGTGAATTATCATGAATGTAAATTAACTTTGACTTAGGTATTATCTGGTTATGTCGGTACATAATTCTCAATTAGGCAGCATCAAAAAAACTTAGCAACTGGTCGTTTCAAAAACTTGATATAATGAGTTTTCATCATACAAAACTTGAACAAGGAATTTTTTGAAACGCCCTTACTATATAAAAAGCACTATTAATCTTACATTTGACGGAGCAAAATAACGAACGCTTTAACGTTATTTTGTGATA
>JAUZPS010000693.1 GCA_030705945.1 Bacillota bacterium | reverse complement strand
TAGCACAAGAACTTCTGTTTCCATTGCAAGAACTGAAGCAAGCGCGACTCTTTGTCTTTGACCCTTGCTTAGAGAGAAGGGGTCTTTTTTTAGATATTGGGCTATCCCAACCTTTTCTGTCGCCTTTTGAACAAACGCTTCGATCTCGCTTAGCGCTACGCCGAGGTTTTTTAATCCAAAGGCGATTTCATCATATACTGAGGAGCAGAAAATCTGATGATCCGGATTCTGGAACAGAAAACCGATTTTTTTGGCAAGAAGGCTGGTCTTAGTTTTAGCGGTGTCAAGTCCGCAAATGGAAATAGCGCCTTGAGTAGGTTTGTGAAGTCCATTTAAATGCTTCAACAAAGTGGTCTTTCCAGCTCCGTTCTGACCTATGACAGCAACAAATTCTCCGCCTTTTATATGGATATTTAAATTATTAAGAACTTTGTTACCGTTTTTGTACTGGTAACTAAGATTATCAATTCTGATCATATACTACCGCCTTTTCTCTGATAAAACCTTGCTTACCATAAGATATGCTTCCTCAACATTTATAGGGAATTCTCCCTGATACAATCCTGCTTTTTTTAACATTTGAGCCAACCTTGTGACAGGTGGAGAACTTACGCCTATTTTTTGAAGAATGTCCTGATTAGCAAGGACCGATCTTGTGGCGCCGTCTATAAGAACATTGCCTTTTTCCATAATTACAAGCCTTGAGCAGTATTCAGAAAGAAGTTGTATTTTTTGTTCAACAACTACTATTGTTATGTTGTATTCTTCATTGAGTTTTTTTAAAGTATTGAATATGTCCAGACTGCCCTTTGGATCAAGTTCTGATGTAGGTTCATCCAAAACCAGTATTTTAGGCCGCAGAGCTATTGCGGAAGCTATAGCAACCCTTTGTTTCTGACCTCCGGACAATTGGGAGGTCGAGTAATGTCTTAATTCTGAAATCCCCGTCATTTGGAGACTCTCCTTGATACGGGCCGCTATTTCTACCCTTGGAATATTTAAATTTTCTAGACCAAAGGCAATTTCATCTTCTACGCTTGTCGATACTATTTGAGCTTCAGGATCCTGAAAGACGCTTCCTACTGAATAAGCGAGTTTAGCGCAGCTGTTTTCAACAGTATCCTTTCCGTCAACTTTAACTTCGCCGTAAAAGTCTCCCTGAAGGAAATGTGGAATAACACCATTAAGACATAAGGTCAAAGTTGATTTTCCTGCTCCTGTCGGTCCTGCTACTCCAACAAACTCACTCTCCCCGATGGAGAGGTTTATGTTGTTTAACGCAGGCTCTTTGGAGTCATTATACAAAAAGGACAAACCATTTATTTCAATCATTCCAGATCCTTCTTTCCGGCAGCCATTTTAACAGGGTAATAGATAAACTGCGCAATTATTGTGTTTGCAACAGCTGTTGAGAAAACAGTGATTAATAGAAAGGCGAAAGCCGGATTCTTCGGAGTTTTTACAAAAAGGATAAGAAATTTAAGTACTGATATATATACTAAACCGCTTGCAATTGTGCCAAAGAAAGTCACTATTGCAGGTTTGAGGGTAACATTTTTGATCATTGCTTTGAAGGGAACTTTTATCATTCCAAATACCACAAGAGCGCCGACAGGCTCACTGATAAAGTTGAGGTAAGGAATCATTGATTTTGTGGTGAAGTGACATACAGCCGCGGATACCAGACTTATGAATATTAATTCTACAAACTTTGGTCTGATAAGGTAAATAGCTGTACAATACATAACTATGACAAAATTAGGCGTTATGCCAAAAACCGGCGGAGTAATTAGCCTTAGTACTGCTCCAGCGGCTAATAAAATCGCAACCAGCACAACATCCGTCGCGCTTAACCCTTTTTTAACTACTTCTCTTTTAACAACGGTATTTTCCATAAAAAACAACCTCCATAATGATAATTTTGAAGGTTGAGTACAGAGAACGAAGCAAAACAAAAAATAGCTAGGATTAACCTTGGCTATTTTAATAACAGTCTTCAGGCTCATCTCATCTCGTCACATAAAACTATTCTCTTCTCAACTCATCTAATATAATGATAACATGACGATAAAATGATGTCAATTATATGTATAGTGGCTTATTTAGGCTTTTACTTGCGAATCTTGATGCTATATATTTCGCAATAAACATTTTACATCTATTTTTTATATTGCAAAATATATATCTTGATTCATAAGTTGCGAAAAGTTCAGCATTGATAGTAAAATGCAGACGTATTAACTGCATTTTTAATGTAAAATCTTTTTCGCAACTTATATAG
>JAUZPS010000692.1 GCA_030705945.1 Bacillota bacterium | reverse complement strand
TATATATTTTGCAATAAACATTTTACATCCATTTTTTATATTGCAAAATATATACCTTGATTCATAAGTTGCGAAAAGTTCAGCTTTGATAGTAAAATGAAGACGTATTAACTGCATTTTTAATGTAAAATCTTTTTCGCAACTTATATATATATGTTTTGCTGCTGTTTATCTATAAAACTGATAGGTTTAAATTGAATAAAGATTAACTTTTGAGATAAAAATATCCCTCTACTATATAGACTAGAGTACAAATATTTAAAAGTCAATAGCGAAGATTTTGTGGAAGCTACTCTTTCAACATTCCTAAGCGATAAGCTCTTTTAGAAATATTACAGCCTGAGTACGATCCCTCAGACCAACTTTGCTGTATATTGCGCTTACGTAATTTTTGGTTGTGCCTTCGGATAAGTACAATTTTGAAGCTATTTGCCGATTTGAAAGGCCCTTTACAAGAAGGTTAACAATTTCTGATTCTCTTTGTGAAAAACCGAATTTGTGAAAGGATTCTTGTTTTCTCGAATCTTCATACAGTTTTGTGAGCCTTGCAGCAAGCTTGGCTGCTATTACAGACGGCATTACAAGATCTCCATGCAGGGCTTCTCTCACAGTCTGAATCAATTTATTTCTATTAATGCTTTTTAGGAGGTAGCCACCAGCGCCGTAAGATAAAGCGCGAGCAATATACTCATCTGAGTCAAAATCAGTTAATATGATTACAACAACCTCAGGATATGTTGTCTTTATATCCTTGATTACCTCTAAACCGTTTTTGTCAGGAGATTCAATATCCATTACGATAACATCGGGAGTCAGTGTTTCCAATTTCAATAAAACAGATGCGCTATCCTCCACTGCGTCAATTACAATCATATCCTTCTCAGAATCGAGTATTGTTCTGATACCATCCCTGAAAAGAGGTTGTTTGTCAGAAAGTAAAATTCTTATTTTATCCATACTTAACACGTCCTTTCATAAATTAGAATGTCAAAGAAATTTATTAAAATTTATGTCAGTTTTGTGTTTTCAATAAATATTCTATTGTATTCTTAAGGAAAAATAAGTGGGTTATTTTCATATCATTAGTGTCTTTTTTTCGGGGGGATATCAGCTTGATTAGATTGTAGTTGAATTTTTACTGGTTGCTAAATAAAATTGAATTATGTATGATATGAATATAAAGCTTGGATTGGCTAATTTATATAGAGGGTTATATAAGAAGTCTATCAGAAGATATGGTGGAGCGGAAATGGAAATAAAACCGTTAATCAAAATGAAAAGGACAAATAAATTATCCGGCAGATGCAACAGATTATATCTTATTATGCGCTCAAAGTTTCTGCTATCTTTCTTTCTGCTTGTACTTGTCCCCTTTTGCATTCTTGCGGTAATAATACAGGTTAAAAGCATATATTCTGTTATGGAGCTGCAAAGTAAAAATACTGTTGTAAATATTGACAGATACTTTAATGATATCGAAAAAATCTCAGATGTATTGGCAAAAGATGAATTTGTCCGGTCAATAAAAGGAAACCCAGCCCAAATAACTGATGTAAATATTAGCTTAAATAAAGAAGTAATTAGCCTTAAGGATTATATGAAAATGAAAATATCAAGCTTTACGGACGCAAATATAAGCAGTGTAAGCTATTATAGCATTTTAAGCAATAAACCTGCTGTTCTGTATACAAAGTTTTCTAATATAATTGTTAATAATGACAGCTGGAGTAAGAACTGGGTTTCTTATTTTGAAAATAATGCAGATAAAACAGAGTATATAGGCACTGCTCTTCAATTTTTTGATAACGGAAGGAATGAATATATATTTTCGACTGCAAAAGCGGTTAAAAATATTGAGTCAGGAAAGTTTGACGGTATTATTAAAATAGATTTTGATTATAATGATCTAAATAAAATAATAAGCTCATCAATCAGTTTAAATACCAAAAATAATGAAACATATCTGGTAAAATCATATGGAGATAGCGATGACCCAAATGATGTGTTTGCAAATACAATAATGTATAGCAATAACAAGGGCGTATTGACATCAGAAATCAACGCAAATATTCTTGATATGATTGGAGAGGAGAAGTCAGGTACTCAGTTTTCCTTACCTGAAGAACATGGGCCAACCTTTATTACGTATAGAACCTGCTCCAGTCTGCCATGGAAGTTTATACAGATTTATCCTGGTATAAGTATTTTAGGGGATTCATACTTTATAGACTTTAAATGGTCAATTATAATAATTATATGTTTTATACTCATATTTGTGTTTCTCTTTGTTGTAAG
>JAUZPS010000691.1 GCA_030705945.1 Bacillota bacterium | reverse complement strand
TTTTACATCTATTTTTTATATTGCAAAATATATACCTTGATTCATAAGTTGAGAAAAGTTCAGCATAGATAGTAAAATGCAGACGTATTAACTGCATTTTTAATGTAAAATCTTTTTCGCAACTTATATAGTTAATGCTGATCTACTACTGATATCTATAATCTATAATTCGCTTGCTTTTCTTCTCGCTTCTTGGAAGTTCGCCGATTCCAAGAATTTCAGCTTCTATATGAATTCCAACCCTTTTCTTGAATTGGTCAACAACCATTTCGCGAAGTTTGTTTTCATTTGAATTTTGTTCTTTTTCAACTCTAAGAGTCATTTCATCCTTACCGTTTTCATGTTTGATAACCACCTGATATTCACTGCTTGCGCCCTCAATATCACGCAACAATTCATCAATCTGTCCTGGATAAATATTGACCCCTTTAACCTTGACCATATCATCAGTTCTGCCTATTATCAGATCGTGTCTTGGAAATTTGGAACCGCAAGGGCATTCACCGGGGATAATGCGTGTTAAGTCCCGGGTTCTGTATCTGAGAAGAGGAGCCCCTTCCTTTTTCAGGGTTGTTATTACCAGCTCTCCATACTCGCCATCTTTAAGAGGCTCGCCAGTTACAGGGTCAATAATCTCGAAATAAAGATAATCATCCCAATAATGTAACCCAGAATGATAATCACAATCTATTGATATGCCAGGACCATAAATCTCTGTAAGCCCATAAATATCATATATGTCAATGCCTAACTCATTTTTTATGCGGTTACGCATCTTTTCTCCCCAGCGTTCAGAACCAATAACGCCTTTTTTGAGATGGATGTTTGAGCGAATTCCCCTTTTTTCAACTTCCTCGGCAATTACAAGCGCATAAGAGGAAGTTGCTATAAACACTGTAGATTTAAGATCCATCATCATCTGAAGCTGCTTGTCTGTGTTTCCAGGACCCATTGGCACAGCCATGGCGCCAATCTTTTCAACTCCGGCTTGAAAGCCTATTCCTGCGGTCCAGAGTCCATAACCTGGGGTTATCTGCACCCTGTCCAATGGAGTTACTCCTGCAAGTTCAAAGCACCTTGCCATTAATAGCGCCCAATCTTTAACATCATTCTCGGTATAAGGAATAATTATTGGTTTGCCTGTAGTGCCTGATGAGGAGTGAATTCTTACAACTTTCTCGTCAGGCGTGGCTTGAAGTCCTAATGGGTAAGCATCCCTAAGCTCTTCTTTTGTGGTGAAAGGCAATCGCTTTATATCATCTGGAGTCTTGATATCATTAATATCAATGCCTAAGGTTTCGAATTTGTTTTTATAAAACCCACTGTTTAAAGCTATCCTTTCCAAAAAATTTTTAAATGAATCAAACTGTTCTCTTCTCATCTTAACTCTTTCCCCCGTCTAAATATTACTAAATTAAAATCATTATTAATCTTGCATTTAGCAGAGCAAAATAACGAAAGGTTTTACGGTATTTTGCGATAGATAAATCGTGAAAAAGATTTTATATAAGCAAATGAAGTTAAAGCATCTTCATTCGCAAAAATAATATGGCATTCTTCACGATTTATAAATCAAGGTATATGTTATGTGATTTTAAAAGTTAATGCAAAATGTTTATCACGAAACATATAGATAAATGTAAAGATTAATTGATTTTAATATTAATAGCTGGATTTATCTATTATAAGTTACTCCAGTGTTGAAGGCTTTTTTATTGAGTTCAACATACTTTGGAGACACATTTTCGCTAATTATGCTTTCCATGTCATTCTTGCTAAAAGGGAGAAAATTCGCGGCTACAGCTACGCCTAGCAGCACTGTGTTTAATGCCTTGACCGATCCTGACTCTTTTGCAAGGGAATATCCATCAACCATAATGGCCTGTGATGAATTTTTATTTATAAATTCATATATAGGTTCAACCTTATAGGAAACTGTGCTAAGGGAAGCTGTTACAGGTTTGATAACCCGTGTGTTGACAACGCATTTCCCATCCTTTTTAAGTCTGCTTATACACCTTGCTGCTTCTGCTGGTTCAAAACCTATTAATAAGTCTGCGGCTCCATAAGGTATAATCGGGCTTAAATTTTCGTCGCCTATCCTAACATGACTAACAACGCATCCGCCTCTCTGAGCCATACCTATTGTTTCAGAGGTACGAATAAAATAACCGGCTTTTATTGCTGAAGCGGCAATCAGTCTTGATGCAAGAACAGTTCCCTGGCCGCCTACACCGGCAATTAAAATATCATATTTCATTCTTTTTCGCCTCCAATCGCGCCTACAGGGCAAATTTGCG
>JAUZPS010000690.1 GCA_030705945.1 Bacillota bacterium | reverse complement strand
CTCCCAGTTGACCAGTTTATTTTTTGATACTATATAAAAAGCAATTAATCTTTTACATTTGCCTATCACAAAATAACGTTAAAGCGTTCGTTATTTTGCTCCGTCAAATGTAAGATTAATAGTGCTTTTTATATACCTTAAACTATTTTTAAATTACTTTTTAACATTTCCCAGAAGAGCTGCTGTTTCTTTTAACTGTTCGCGTATATGTAATTTTTGAGGGCATTTTTCTTCACATAAACCGCATTCGACGCACTCCTCAGCCTTTTTGCCCTTTACCCACTCGAACATACCGATTTGACTGTATTGTTCTTTTGCATAGTCTGTAATGCCATAAACCCTATGATAATTCATTAACTGAAAATTCAAAGGTATGTTAACTTCATATGGACAAGGCATGCAATAATTGCACCCTGTACAGTATAATTCTTCAAGTCGTTTGTTTTCGTTCATAGCATCCTTTATATCCGCTACTTCGTCAGCGCTTAATCCAGACTCGTTTGAAGCTATTCTACAATTTTCTTCAACCATTTCCATAGAGCCCATTCCTGAGAGAGCGCACGAAACATTAGGATTTGACAAGACAAATCTCAAAGCGATTTCAGCGCTGCTTTTAACTTTTCCATGTAAAAGGTTTCTGATTGTTTCTGATGGCGCGCCAAGCCTGCCTCCGCCTACAGGCCCCATTATAAGAACACCAAGGCCTTTTTTATTTGCTAATTCAATAGCTTCCTCATTACTTCGATCCATCAGGTTGTATTGACAGAGCACAGTTTCAAAAATACCTGTATCTATTAATTTTGGTAGATTTTCAGCTTTATCATGAAAGGAAAAAGATATATGCTTAATAAGCCCTTGTTCTTTTGCTTTGATTGCTCCGCTTAAAGCTCCATCCTTGACGATTATTCTTTCATTAAAACAATCCCAATTTATACCCCACATATGGTAAAAATCAATATAATCAGTATCCAGTTTTTTCAGAGATTTCTCAAGCCTTTCTAAAAAGTGATCGCCTGAGGCGTCTTCAATGGGATTTTTTGTTGACAAATATACTTTATCCCTCCAGCCTTTTAAAGCTTTGCCTACTATGACTTCACTTTCGCCTTCACAATAGTATGGGGCAGTATCAATATAATTGATTCCTAACTCAAAACCCCGATGGATTATTCTGATGCTTTCCTCAACATCGAACACGGATTTTCCAGATATCTCTTTTTGTGGGAGTCTCATGGCGCCAAAGCCCATAGTAGATATTTCGATTCCAGTATTGCCAAACTTTCTATATTGCATATTTAACCTCCTAAATTTAGCTTTCTTATTGTTTTTTTATACTTATTTATTATTTGTAATATTAATATGTATTATTAAAATCAATCAATTTTTTGCATTTATCTATCGCAAAATACCGTAAAACCGTTTGTTATTTTGCTATGCTAAATGTAATATTAATAATGATTTTAACACTTTTGGGCAATATTGGCGTATATAAAATCTAAAACCACAGATGTATGTGTTGTATTGTATTGTCTGATTAGTCAAATACTAAATGTGAAATAATAAATAATATAATAAACATATGACTTATAATTTTGTAAATGTATGCTACATTAATAATATAATTTTTTTAGGATGTAGGCAATATTAAAATAAGAAATCTTACACTTATATATGTAAAATTTTCAAGAACAATTAATCCATAAATGTAAAAATATTCCTTGAATATTTTAGCTCATTCTGGTATAATATTAAAGTAAGTCTAACTACACTTGCGATTTAATTCCAATTCGATCATTATCCTCCTTAATTCCTCGGAGAAAATGTAAGAATCTAGTTAAATCCCAAAAAATTAAGGAGGTAATTTAATATGGCAGACAAAGCATTGACATGCAAAGACTGTGGATCCGAATTTATCTTTACTGAAGGCGAACAAACTTTTTACAAAGAAAAGGGCTTTCAAAATGAACCTCAAAGATGTCCTAATTGTAGAAAAGCAAAAAAAACGCAGCGTAATAATTTTGGCGGCGGCGGAAGATCAGGATCAAGAGGATATAGCAGTAACTGGTAATAATTAGCGAAGACAAAGGAGAGTCAAACTCTCCTTTTATTTATGCTTAAAATGTCTATATAAAAAGTGATTAATCTCTTTGATAATGCCTGAATCTTAATTTTTCAAATTTATAATATCTGATATTATTTTCTCTATATTTTTATATTTTAGGGCGTTTCAAAAAATTTCTTTTCAAGTTTCTATGACGAAAACCCATTATATCAAGCTTTTGAAACTATTAGTTGCTAAGTTTTTTTGATACTACCT
>JAUZPS010000069.1 GCA_030705945.1 Bacillota bacterium | reverse complement strand
TCAATTTTATATCTATCCTTTAAAATTACTTTCTCTTGAAGCCATATGTACTCCATTTATAATTTTTCCTCCATTAAACCCCTCAAGAAGTGAATAACCTAATATTCATTATAAATAAATAATAACTGCCGTATTTTGTTAAGTCAATAGGGATCGCGATTTTACAAAAATGCATTTACTCTTCATTAAAGTATTCTCTAAGATATATAAATCGTTCGTTATTTTGCTCTGTCAAATGTAAGATCGATAGCATCTTTAATTTAGATAAAACATATTGATTAATTTATAAAATATGATAAAATTAATTCGATATGATGGAAAACATTACCGATGTTTTTAATATCATTTTAAATTTGCCATAATAAAAAAACAAATATAGCTTATTATTGATTTTTAGGTAGTATCAGAAAAATAACTTGTTAACTGGTCGTTTCAAAAACTTGATATAATAGATTTTCGTCATATAAACTTGAACAAGGAATTTTTTGAAACGAACTTATAAAACTACTTTCTTATGAAATTTAGTAACGCAAGGCTGATAGCCAGTCTTCCTTGCAGGTTACTTAAAAATATTCTATAAGTAAAAATGGAGGGTAATATGTCAGGATCAAATATTTTAGCAGGTCATGAAATACAAATAATGCCGTATAATATTCATCCTACCGAACTTACCATAGTTCGGAGAATTAATGATCATGTAAAAGTTAATTTTACGGCTATAGTGCCCGAAGGTCAAAAAGACAAATACATACAAATGACAGACTTACAATCCAAGATAGAAATAAACCATAATGGGAAATCATCTTCCACGCCTCTCTTTAAGGGTATTGTGACAAATATCGAAGTCAGGTCTTATAGAGATGTATATTATCTTGAGGTTGAAGCAGTTTCATATTCATACAACCTTGACATAAAGTTAAAAAGGCGGTCATTCCAGGATAAGGATATGGCCTTTACCGATCTTATAAAAAAAGTCCTTGGGGATTATCCTGGAGCTGACTTTATTGATGAAGCCGCAAAAAGTTCAAAGCTGGAAAAGTTTATTATTCAGTATGACGAGACAGACTGGGAGTTCTTGATTCGTATGGCTTCCCGCTTTAATGTCGGACTTGTTCCTGATCCAATATCGGATAAACCCAAATTCTGGTTCGGAGCTCCTGATGGAGGAAGCAAAGGAAACTTAGAAGAGTTTAATTTCAGTGTATCCAAGAAGATAAGCGATTTCAGGTATTCTTCGGAAAATTTCATTAAAGGCATAGATGACAAAGACTTTATATATTATAAAGTCGAAACCGATAATATTTTAAATATCGGAGACTCAATAAGCTTTCAGAAGAAAAACCTTTACGTGTACGAGTCAATCGGCGACTTAAATGATGGAGTCTTTAAGCATGAGTATTCGTTATCTCCTAAAAAGGGGTTAAGCCAGGATCTTTTGCTTCATGAAAAGGCTGCAGGGTGTTCTGTTGAAGGAAAAGTTATTGATATAAAAGAAGACAACATACGGGTCCATCTGGAAATTGATAAAGAGCAGGCAAAAGATAAAGCTTTCTGGTTTCCATATTCAACATTTTACACTACCGAGGGTAATACAGGCTGGTACTGCATGCCTGAACTCGATGACCTTGTAAAGCTCTACTTCCCTACCAATAAAGAGGAAGAGGGAATTATAACTAATTCGATAAGAAGGCGTACTAAGGGCGGAGACTTTATTATGGAACCGGACGTCAAGATATTCAGAACCAAATTCGGCAAGGAAATTATGTTTAACGATAAAGAGATTATGATCAGCGCAAAAGATAAAGAAATCCTTATAAGACTTATTGAAGATAAAGGCATTGAAATTTACAGCAAAAAAGACATAAAAATAGTCGCTGATAAAGGAATATCTATGGAATCCGGCAAGACTATCCAGATGTCCGCCGGCAGCGCAATAGGCATTAAATGTAAAGACAGCCTTATTGAAATGAATGGAGTAACAACAATAAAAGGCAGTCAGGTCAAAACAAATTAATTATATTTTTACTATTAAGGAAGAATCGATATGGAAGACATGACTAATCTAAAAGATGTTATAATACCGGATAGGCTTAACAAAATGAAGGACTTACAACAGCATAAGCTCCTTAACGACATTATGCGTGATTTTTTATGCAACCTTATCGATTACCAGGATACTGCAAACAGAAACCTTGAAGCAAGAGTTTTTAATGAGATAGTGGATGAGGAAAGCAGATATAATGTTTTTATAACTATATACCAAAAGGAAGATGTAAGCCCCATTGACGAGTTTTTATTTCCTGTTTTTGCTGAAGAATTAGAAACCAAACAGATGAGCTGCGGCGATATCTTAAACGGTATAAATAGCAGCGAAGACATAAAACTCTCAACTATATTTCTTAAATGCGATTATACCCAAATAAGAGAAATAGTAAAAAGTGCTCGTAAATACTCGGGTGAAATTATTACCGACAGAAAAAAATATCGTATAAAGGTTAAACTTGAACAAAATAAAAGCTACTCGGCTGAAATCGAAAACCTTTATAATATTTTCCAGAAAAACAATATTCCTTGGAAAACAATAAATAATCCATATTTAAATAAATTCTATGATGTTATTCTCACCGGATGTGAAGGCATGCTTGAAGAGGATGAGGAGATACAGGAAATCCGTTTTAATCTGGAAGAATATGAAAAATACAGAATGTCGGACATTGTTCTTATGTGGAACATACAGAAACTTAATCAGAAAAGTGACGGTTTCCCAATGCCCGCTATCGACAATGTAAACTATGAACATGTTATTTCTCTTAAAAAGCTAGGTCTTGAAAACGGCTATCTTGTTGATGTGGATGAAACTCTGGTTAAATATATAAAGCGCACAGAAGAAGAACTAATAATCATATCACCTATGGAGTTGGCGAATACCTGGGATATATTAAGGATCTCCCAGAATCCTGCGGAACAGAACCGCAAGACTAAGCATGAGTTGATCTCTAACCGTCGAAATCCAAGCTTCATCAATAAATTTGCTCAAAAACAGAGCTCCCTGATTCGGACTAAGGGAGAAATAGCTAGAATTTCAAATTCTTTTCAAGTTTCTAGATATTTTGAACTGGTAAGCATTGAGATTATTCCTGGCAAAATAGGTTCTGCAACAACCTATGATTTTAACTCATTCATAATTGATGATATTCGTATCGGAAATGACAAAAAGGTTATGCATCTTAAGTTCAGGACCGACCATATGTCAAACTACTTAATTCATGATCTCTTAAGCTTTATTGTATCAGAGATCCAGATGTATTTTCCCGAATATGAATGCGAAGGGGAACTTATATGAATTATGTTTGGGATATTATCATAAAAGCCAGACAGCAAGGCATTGACGAGAAAAAAATCAAGTTTCTTTTAGCAAAAAGTTATTCTCCTTATATGGAGCTAAGCAATGAGAACATCAATTTCAAAGAAGTCGAGCAAGAGGTGGAATTAAATCCCTATTACAGGTTTTATGAGATATTTAAATACCTTTTCAGCCTCGACAATTTTGAAGACCTTGAATTAAGAGAAACACTCTTCGATGTAACAATACATTTTTTAACCAGTATCGATGTCATGCAGGGAATGAATAAAAGGGAATTTTATTCAAGGTTTCTCTTAAAAGACATTGACAACGGCCTCTTCGGAAGTGAAATACGAGAAGGTCTTAATTTATTTAACCGAGTGGATAAAAATACAATCGCCCAGAACATGATAAGGCTTTACATAACCGGTGAAGGACTTTATCTTCTTAAAGATACAGTGAGACGGGTATTTAAAAAATCCATAATATACGCTAACTACGAAACGATTGATGAGTTATTGTTTTACATACCATATGAGCGAAGTGAAACTAATGTTGCTAAATTTGAGTTTATAAAGGACATTTTCCTTCCAATTAAGTTCCGCGTGGAGGTTTATTGGATGGATCATTTCGGTATTATTGGCGCTGAAGACACAATGATGATTGATAAAATCGCATTATATTGATAGATAATCTGCAACAGTTTAAAGTATATATTTTGAAATAAACATTTTACATCCATTTTTATATTGCAAAATATATGCCTTGATTCATAAGTTGTGATAAGTTCAGCTTTGATAGTAAAATGCAGACGTATTAACTGCATTTTTAATGTAAAATTTTTTTCGCAACTTATATAAATAAAAAGCAATTAATCTTTTACATTTGCCTATCACAAAATAACGTTAAAGCGTTCGTTATTTTGCTCCGTCAAATGTAAGATTAATAGTGCTTTTTATATAAATTCGAGATCTATATAATAAATACTACAATACATATATTCTAAAATTTAAACATATTTTTTGCAAATTGGACATATTTAATATTTTTTAGGGGGTGATTCTTATTAGTATTCCAACATATAGATTAAATCAAACGCATAGCGGAATAAAGAGATTATATAAAAGAGCTGAGCTTTTAGAGATGACAACTTTCCAGCTCAGGACTATTTGCTATGATGAAAAAATAGTTCACGGCATAAAAGATCCTCATGACAGAGAAGGCTTTATACGTCTCATACTCAAATACAGAAGCGCCGAAGAGAGTCTTCTGATAAAAGAATATAGAGAAAGTGGTTTTGAGAGGATCAACAAGATAATAAAGACCTATCTTGTAAACCCTCTGCCAGATAAGGAAAAGATCAGAATTCCTGCTAAGATTACCTTGTACAATGAAATAGGCCTAAAAAAAGAGGACATGTACAAAATTGAAGTGGAAAATGAAATAGAAGAATCAAACGTGCTACTTGTGAATGAAAATAACAATCTTTGCGGAATTTTTAATCTTCTAAAGGATAGTACAAGAGATGATACCTATTTCCTTGTTGTCGAAAACAATCTCAAAATTGAAAAGATAAACAGCAGAAACTACAGTTTCATCTTCTTTAAGAAGGATGATTCTGAATATATTTATAAAGTTTATAATACAGACAAACCAATTCCAACTCCAAACCTGCAGTACTATAAAATTCCAGTCATTGACCTTGAATTCAGGGAGCTTGAGGAAACGGACACTGTCCTTGCGATTGACTTCGGGACTTCGAACACCACAGCAGGCGCCTTCTTAAGCAGCAGCTATGTCAATTCGCCATGCTATAA
Organism: Bacillota bacterium; assembly: GCA_030705945.1. Taxonomy (GTDB): domain Bacteria; phylum Bacillota; class Clostridia; order Acetivibrionales; family DSM-2933; genus Pseudobacteroides. The sequence continues at coordinate 7,893 of JAUZPS010000069.1, read as the reverse complement.
CGATATATTGAACGAAAGAATCAAATTAAATGACATAAATATCGTCAAATTTTTCGATGTTACCAGAAAAGACGAAAAGTGGATAGAAATACTGCCTACAGTTGTTTATGTAGCTGATTGTTCCGACTCTCAAAATGTCAAATATAAATTTGGTTACGAGGCTAAAAATATTATCCGGAAAAATGACTATACCGGTAACGCCAGTTCATTTCAAGGGATAAAGAGATGGGTCAACAACTATCTCAAAATGGAAGAAATATACGACGAAAAGGGACATGTAGCGCTAGTAAGCAGAGGCGAAATAATAAGAGCCTTTGTAAAATACATCGTACAATTAGCTGAACACCAGTTTAAGTGCAGATTTAAAAATATACATATATCAAGTCCTGTAAAGCTTAAGCAGCAATTTTTAGACATGTTCCAGGAGATAATTCCCGAGTATAAGCTTGAGACCGAGAAGGCTCTTGATGAAGGTATTGCAGTTTTATACAACACCATCGCGGATCAGATAGAAAAAAACAAATTTATAGACGGCGAAGAATACAACGCGCTTATAATTGACTGCGGCGGTGGAACTACGGACCTTTCATCCTGTTCCTTCAGGATTGAAGAAGGCTACATCTCCTATAAGATCGACATTAATACCACCTATGAAAACGGAGACACCAACTTTGGCGGAAATAATATAACTTTTAGAATCATGCAATTTATGAAGATTCTATTCGCCTACTATTATACAAATAAAAACAGTGAAGTCCTTGAGATAGATGACCTTATAGAGCTTCCTAGCGGTGATATATTCAGATATATCGATGAAGATGGCGTCGCTAAGGTATATGAAAAGTTTGAAACTTTCTATCAAGAGGCTGAAAAGATTATTCCGACAAGATTTAAAGAGTATGAAAACAAGGTAAGAGAAGACTATTTAAGGGTTAAAAACAATTTCTACTTCATGTGGGAAATCGCCGACAACATGAAGAAAGAATTCTTCCAGAAGACCAATATATTGAGAAATAAGTTCAACTGCACAGATATTGACGGTCAGGAAAGTGACCTTCACATCACTACACTGAATAAATGGTGCCTTTCCGTCCTTGATAAAGCAGTCTTTAAAACTGTGTATGATGTTCCTGACATTGTTTTTAATATCAAGGAGATCAATAAGCTTATTAAAGGTGATATATACGAAATAGTCAGAAAATTCCTTGATAACTTCTATCAGAGCAGAAAGCTTCAGGATTACTCAATCATAAAGCTTACAGGTCAATCCTGCAGAATAGATATCTTTAAAGAAGCTTTGAAAGAATTTGTCCCTGGAAGAAGTATAGAGTTTAAGCAAAAGAAGGAAGACGACGAGAATATACCTGATCTTAAGCTTTCCTGTTTGCGCGGCGTTTTGAGGTATCTCAACTCACATAAAATTGGTGATATCGAAGCTGCCATTAATAACAATGTGCCCGTAATTCCATACTCCGTCAGCGCGCTTACGTTCAACAAACAGGAAAAGATGCTTATTTGCAGCCTTGACAAGGTAACGCAGGCAAGGGGCTTCATTTCAAGGCCTATTGGAGTTCTTGAAATTGAATTCTTCTTAAAGAGCCATGAAGGAAATTTAAGACAAAAATATCTATACAAAAATGATTTTAATGACTATAAGCGCATTCTGCCAGAGGAGATCACGCAGGAATATCAGGATAAGATTCTTCAGGAAGACACGGATACGATAAGAAACGGAGAAGTACGCTTCTTCCTTTACGCGCACGATAAAAACTGGGGCTTCCATGTTGTGCCTGTAGCTAGAAAAGACGATCATCTCTACATCGGCAAAAAGAAATTCTTTGCCTTTGAAGATGATTTATCGGAGCTTGATTTCTTTGACGGTTTAAAATAAATTATTTTATTATATTTTTCAATCATTCCTTAGTTTTGGGGAGGTTTTAAATTTGTTTTCAAATATTTTCCCTAATTTCGGCAAGGGTAGAATCCTAAAAAAGGAAATGCTGGAAAACCTCAGAGATTTTCCAAGGGATTTTTTCGACATCTACTATAAAGAGTACTCGAAAGGGATAATCGCAGGAACGGATATACATATTGGCGGTAATAACATAACAGTTAATAAGGGCATCGTAAAACATTGCGGCAAAATATATATACATATTGGCGAGTATGAATTCCCTTATTACCACACCAATAAAGATGTCGTAATAAAGATAAAATTTCTTGAAGATGATACCGAAGGTGATTTTAATGTACATAAGACTAAAATCTTTATCGATGATAATATTGAAATTGGCGAGGATGAACTGGAGTTAGGAAGATTCAAGCTCAGAGAAGGCGCAATCCTCAGATCTGATTACAAGGATTTTTATGATTTCTCTACCGAATTTAACACAGTCAATATAATTAACGCAGAATACTCAGGAATTGGTAAAAGCACCCTTAGTCCCTCTATCCTAAAGTACTTCTCCAGGATAGTTTTAAAACACGGATCAGATAATATATATGATGTGAGTTTTGCAATGCACTGCATAAATGAAGACGAGGTTACCAGGGATCTGATTTTGTACTATCTTTCCAACAGACTTAAGTTGGATTATAAGGACTATCCTAATTTGCAGATTTATAAGTACTTGACAATGATAGTTAAAGAAATTGAGAGCGGTATAAAGAAGGTCGAGATAAGACCTAATAGACCTACAAGAATCATTGTAGATTAGGTAGGAAATTGTTGTTTTTATTTTGAACTCAAGGGGTGAGGACGTATGCCAGGTGTTAAGGGATTAGAAGGAGCAGCTAGCGCAAGCAAAAAAGCTTTTGAAATTGCAAAAGTGGGCGATATCCCCGCTGTAGACGCAAACGCTTCAGCTAAGAAATTAATAAAAAGAGAAAACAATGCAGGCGCAGGCAAACCTGCTGAAAAAGCTAAATTAACTAATCTCGGAGTATCAACAAGCGGGAAAAAGCTTGAAGGAAAAAATCTCGCGGCAAATGAAAAATTTCGTGGGGATCAGTTTAAAGCAGAAGACAGCTTCGATGCATCAGTTGATAAAGCAAAGCATGACGCGTTGACTTCAGCTAATCACAAGACAACATGCGCGCTAAATGAAAATTTAGATGGACATTTAGCAAATAATAATCACATAAAGTTAAGCGAAGATGAAAAAACCTGTTTAAATGAATTAGCTAATCATCGTAAAGACCTTAGCCCGATTAAAAAAGATACAATTATGCAAAAAGTTATCGACGAAGATCAATTGAAAGCTTATTTGGATAAGGATAATCCTAAGAGAGTAATGTCAGGTTGCTCTTCAAAAGCGGCTGATGTAGCGCCTTTTACAAACAATGTAAAGGAATCATACGATAATTTACGTTTAGATTATAGCGGGAACAAATTTAAGGGACCTTCAGAAAATGGAGGCAGCGCGTATGTTATGAGGTGCACAAGCAATTATTGTCCGAATAATGCAGAGCATCCCGTAATAAATCCGTATACAACTCCACCATGTACCGGTACAGGATTTCTTGGAAGCAAAGACCATTTGTTGCCTGAATATACATATGGTCGTGGTCAAGAAATAAGCGATGGAGCAATATTTAAGGTTGATAAGAATGGAAATGAATCCTTGCATGCAGTATGGAATAAAATTGATAAACGGTATGATACAATTGATTGACGGGAGAGAACATTATGTTTATTATATATAAAGACAATTTATATGATTTGTTAGATGAAGAAACGCATTTAAATATTATTACAAGACAGAAAACAAAAGCTGATAAAGATTTTTTATCTACAGGTAAATCATATTATAAGGAAATTAAGAAAGATGATAAATACATTCAAGACATTTTTAATGCGCAATTTTTCGTAGAATGGGATAGTCATTTAGATGATATTGACAACAAATGGGAAATCCTTACTGAACATGAGTACTTGAAAGATAATCAGGTATTATTAAAGTTTGTCAACGGTATATTGCCAGGTTGGACAGTCGAAGAACAGGCTATATGTTCAAAATATGTAGATATTGATGAGTGCGAAGATTTTTCAGTAGTATATACGTATACCGTTAAAGATGGAAAAACGTTGAAATCCCCAATGGTAGTGGAACAAAAAGTATCAAAGGACGATTTTCAAAAGTTAGTGCTCCAGCATCAATTTAACAACATTTAACTTATATAGATTTAAGAAGGAACAGAGTATATGAGGGCAACCACACAATGGGCGCCCTCTTTATTATCTCTTAATTAACTCTTCAAAAACCCACATTTTTCGGCCTTTGGCTTTGTATTACTTTGCGCGGTTATTTACAACACAATCTCCAACCTAATCAAACGAGCCAACACCTTTACATCCTTCTTAAACACAGTATTTGTCACAAGACTCCCCCTATTGCTCACAAGCAGTAACTTGCTTGAATCAAGCGCCTTTATCTGCCTTACTACTCTTCTCCCATTTATCTCGATAAAATAAATTCCATCCTTTTCAAAATCATGAACGCTATGAGAAAGAGCCATATCTCCCTTAAATATCCTGAAGCCAATCAAATCATCATCCTCTATAAAAAGATAAAACACCTTGTCTTTAGGATAACCTTCGACCTTATTTGAAACTATCGGCAGCTGCTTTGTTTCAATTGCCTTGTCCATTTTATAATTATAAACAGGCACATTTGCCAAAACACCGGCGAGAGCATCGTTCCATATTTGCTGTACAGGCTTTTCAACTACCTTTACAATATTTTTGTCTGGCTCCGGTTTTTTGTAATTTTCATCATTCTCATATACGCCAAGGTTTCCTATTTCCTTTCGAAGCGCTTTTGAAATCTTATTTACCAAGTCCTCTTTCAATACTCTCTTGCCTGATTCGACTTCAATTATAAAACTTTCAGTAACGCCCACAGCTTTAGCTAATTGCTTATGAGTCATTCCAACTTCTTTTCTTAGTCTGCTAATTTCCAAGCCCATTCTACTCATGATTTATATTAACTCCTTCCGGCTATCACAACCAATTTTAAATTCTATATTAAATCATTATTAATATTACATTTAGCAGAGCAAAATAGCAAACGGATTTTAAAGTATTTTGCGATAGGCAAATGTAAAAGATTAATTGCTTTTTATCTATATTGCTGACACCCATTTCATATAAATTATAATTCATGTTTTGATTTTTGAAAACATGTTTTCCTATTCCTTTTTTTATTTTTGCCGATAAAAATTATATGCTATTTAATGGCGCTAGGGAGTTAATAGGAGGTTAATATGAACCTTACTGGCGAAATAATAAACAACAAGTATTCTGTTATAAAAAAAATTGGGGAAGGTGGAATGAGCATAGTTTGGCTTGCTCAAGACATCAATTCCTTTGAGCATATTGCAATAAAAGTATTAAAAAAAGACGCGTCTTCGGAAAGAATTGAGGACATAATCCGCTTCAAAAATGAAGCGACAACCATCTCAAAGCTATCGGTACATGGAATTGTAAAGATTATTGAGGTAGGCGAATACAAAAATAATCCTTTTATTGCCATGGAATATGTGAATGGTAAAAGTCTCTATGAATTATTTCAGGATGGATTAACTTTCAGCATAGCTGAGTCTGTAGAGATTATATCACAAGTTTGTGAATCCTTGCGACATGTCCACAATTCCAATATAATTCATCGTGATTTAAAACCCGGAAATATAATATTAAGTATGAGTAATGAAGATAATATACGCCGCATAGAAACTAAACTGATCGATTTTGGTTTAGCGCAGATAAAGGAATACAATTCAAAAGAAACTTCTACTGCAGGAACTTTTTATTATATGTCTCCTGAACAGATCGGTTCAATAAACAAAACTGTTGATGAAAGATCCGACCTTTATTCTCTTGGCATCGTATTTTACCAGCTTTTATCAGGAACACTTCCTTTTAGCGGAGAAAATATCAATACAATAATTCACCAGCACATCGCAAAAGTCCCTGAACCCCTTATTTCATTAAACACAAATATCCCAAAAATAATCGATAAAATGGTATCCAAGCTCCTTGAAAAGGAACCGGAAAAAAGGTACCAGAGTATTGATGGACTTTTATATGATTTAAAGTTATACAAAAGCGGTAAAACAGATTTTGAGATAGCTATGCATGATAATAGCATAAAGCTTAATTATAGAACTAATATGATAGGAAGGGATAAGGAACTGGATATTCTAAAATCCAAATTCCATGAGGCTTCAAACAGCGAAGGCTCAATATGCTTTTTAAGTGGTGGAGCTGGCAAAGGAAAGACGAGACTCATAGAGGAATTTAAAAATTATGTTGGTGATTATAGGGCTCTATTCTTATATGGAAAATGTATTTCAAGTGAAAATAAAATACCTTATGGGCCTATAAATGACGCGTTAAATTCATATCTGAAAATTTTCGTAAAGCTTTCTAGTGAAGAAAGGTCTTCAGTTCTGAAAAAGATTAATGAATTTATTGGAAACTTGGCTGCAATAATTCTAAAGATTAATCCATATATGGATGAAATTTTTGGAGATTGTCCGCAATTGGTCGAGCTTCTGCCTGAGCGGGAAAAAGACAGATTCCGAATGGTTATAGATCAGTTTTTCAGAGCGCTGAGCGAAGTTCATGGCGCTGTTGTCCTTGTTTTAGAGGATCTGCAATGGGTTGACGAAGGATCTTTGGATCTTTTAAATGGTCTTCTTAGCAATGTATCAAAAAATCAATTGTTTATAGTAGCAACTTATAGGAATGATGAAATTAATGTTGACCATCCCCTTAAGGATTTTTGTCATAGGGTAAAAGAGACTCAAGAACCTTTTTCTGAAATAGCCTTAAATGCATTTGACCTGAACACATTAAATAAGTTTATTGCAGGACTTCTATTCGAAAAGATAGATAACACTAATGAAATAAGTGAATTTATTCTTCAAAGAAGTAATGGCGACCCATTTTTTTCAATAGAAATTTTAAAAGAAATGATAAAAGAAGGCGCGTTATTCCGGGATGAAAAAACCTGGAGAATAAACAGGAACTTAATTGAATCGCTGCAACTTCCTACTACTATTATTGATATTATATTAAAAAGGATTTACGAACTTAACGACAATGAAATATATGTATTATCATATGCCGCAGTTATAGGTAAGAATATTGATATAAATTTTCTGTTTGATTTGTTGGAATCAGAAAAGAAGGAAATTTTAGATATCATAGACAAAGCAGTAAGAATTCAGATCTTAAAATACAGCTCTACGGAAAAGGGAATAATAGAGTTTTATCACACTAGGATAAAAGAAGCCTTTTACCAGGACTTGGACAGTGAGACAAAAAAAGATATCCATTTAAAAATAGCTGATATACTAGAATATACAAACAAAATTAATACTGACAAGGTAGTTTTTGATCTAGCTTTCCACTATCAACATAGCGGCAATATTGAAAAAGCTCTAGAATATGTTTATCCCGCTGGAATAAAATCAAAAGAAAGCCATGCCAATTTCGCGGCTGCGGGTTATTTTACCGAGGCTATTATTTATATTGAAGCCAAGGGACAGTATGGCAGCCCAAAATGGATTGAGTGCATTGAGAAAGCCGGTGAATGTTATCAGATAATCGGTCAGAGCAATGCCGCGCTTGATCAATTTAATAAAGTTCTCTCCTATAAAAAAGATAATCTGGAAAAAGCAAAAATTTATCTCCAAATAAGTAATACCTACTTTAAACAAGGTGACAAAGAGAACTGCGAAACCTCGATTAAAAAAGGTATGGAACACCTTGGAGTAAAGATGCCTCAGAATAATGCTCATTTAGCTATCAATATTTTTAAAGAACTTGCGATTCAAATTATTATTAGTTTGCTTCGTATAGACTACTCAAAAGGCAACAAACAAAAT
>JAUZPS010000689.1 GCA_030705945.1 Bacillota bacterium | reverse complement strand
TAAAAAATGGATGTAAAATGTTTATTGCAAAATATATAGATAAAAAGCAATTAATCTTTTACATTTGCCTATCACAAAATAACGTTAAAGCGTTCATTATTTTGCTCCGTCAAATGTAAGATTAATAGTGCTTTTTATATAAATAAGGGCGCTTCAAAAAATTCCTTGTTCAAGTTTATACGACGAAAACACATTATATAAAGTTTTTGAAACGACCAGTTGACCATTTATTTTTCTGATACTACCTAAATTATAATTGACCTTAAAGTAATTATAATGTAAAATTAAAATATGCTCGTAAAGTTACTAAAATCAGTTGTAATATTACATTTTGTAATCAACGATATAAAGTTATAATGGTCATAAAAACAAATCACATACTAAATAGTGGTTTGTGTTTATAAAACAGTTTGATATATAAAGAATAAAAATTGAAAAGTAGTTTTTCTTTAAAAACTATAATAGTATAGTGTAGAACCTTGAAAATTAGAATAATACTGCCAGGATCTCAAAAACTACAAGAATTATATGTTTATTGATATGCTTTAATACAACTATTTAAGTTCCGGAGTACGTAATGCTTTAGCTGGGATTTATTTAGACATTATGATACTATCTATAATATTAAATATTAAAACCCTATACAGATTATTACAAGATTTTTAGCCAATTCTTTCGGAGTTCAATTAAGCAGTTTCTTCAATCATATTGGAGGCAGCAATTATCTTCTAATTTTCCAGACAGATTATTTTGTTGTAGGCTCTAATATCATATCTGTTTATTACAAATCGAGTTTTATCTATGATAATCAGAATAAATCAAAAATGGTTTGGTGGCAGATTGTTGGATATTAGAATCCAATGCGCATTTTATTATTGAGTCTAAATATTTAAACTATAGACAAAAAATACTAAGTTTAATATTAAAGTCTTATTTTACCGCATTATTTATGTAGATTAAAATTATCATGCCAATAAATAATTTTATTCAATAAAGACTATGTGGATTATATGATTTTAATTTAAATAAATTCTAGTCTCTTTGAGCTGGAACTTATATTATTTTTTTTACATCATATTTTAATTAGGAGGGTATAAGAAAATGAAAAAAAAGCTAACCATTTTAGGCCTGCTAATGTTACTGATTTTAGCGGCTAAAACGACCTGCTTTGCGGGAAACCTATTAGGCCAAAGCGATTTTAGCGGCGCCAACGCTCTTCCATGGTCGCTGTATCAATCAACTGATGGCTCCGCGACAGGAAAGATACAAAACGGCGCTTACGTGGTAACAGTTATTAAACCAGGTCAGAACAGATGGGATATACAGTTCAGACACAGAGAAATAACTTTACAGAAGGGTCACACTTATGAAGTAAAATTTAAGATCCGTTCAGTAGTTGATTGTAAAGTATATGCAAAAATAGGCGATCAGGATACTCCATATAAAGAGTATTGGAATAATGGAGGAACTCCAGTAGATTTAGTTGCTGGGGAAGATAAGATAATCGATGAGAAATTTGTAATGGAGGATAACACAATTTCCGGAGTTGAGTTCGGATTCCACTTCGCCGGAGATCTGGCAAGCGATTTATATCCGTATATAATTACTATTGATGATGTGTATCTTTTAGATGAACAATTCACACCTACAATACCTCCTGAACTTGCTCCAACACCAGATGTGCGTGTAAATCAGGTAGGTTATTTCCCAAATGGGCAGAAGAAGGCTACTGTTGTTAATTCATCAACAACTCCTGTTAAATGGTATCTCAGAGATGGTGATGGAGTTATTATCGAATCAGGAAATACACAAGTATTCGGTTTAGATAAAGCTTCAGGCGATACAGTACATGTAATTGATTTTTCTTCCGTTACAACTGAAGGAAAAGATTATACTCTTATTGTAGGTAAAAGCGCAAGTCATCCGTTTGATATTTCAACAAACATTTATTCAGTGATGAAATATGATGCTATAAGATATTTTTATCATACAAGAAGCGGCATTGAGATTAAATTACCTTACTGCGTACAATCACAGTGGGCTCGTCTAGCTGGTCACTTGCCAGACGTTGGAGTCGCTTTCCCAGGAACTGAAGACCAATCAATCGGGAAAGATACGCTTGATGTTACAGGTGGTTGGTATGATGCTGGCGACCATGGCAAATATGTTGTTAATGGGGGTATCTCTGTCTGGACCCTTATGAATCTTTATGAAAGATCAAAACAAGTCGGCGGTTCCGCAATATCAGCATTTAGAGACGGTAAATTAATAATTCCTGAAAACAATAAATCATCATCAATATATGTTGATGAAAAATATAATGG
>JAUZPS010000688.1 GCA_030705945.1 Bacillota bacterium | reverse complement strand
CAAAATAACGTTAAAGCGTTCGTTATTTTGCTCCGTCAAATGTAAGATTAATAGTGCTTTTTATATATATAAGTTACGAAAAAGATTTTACATTAAAATGCAGTTAATGCGTCTGCATTTTTCTATCAAAGATGAACTTTTCGCAACTTATGAATCAAGGTATATATTATACTTTAATCTTCATTAGTGATACAAATAACGCTACAAGTTGAGGATCAAAATGTTCTCCGGCGCATCTCCTCAATTCTTCTAATGCTTCATCCACGTTCATGCTGCTGCTGTAAGGTCGTTCAGACAACATAGCGTCAAAAGAATCTGCTATACAGATAATTCTTGCGCCAAGACTTATCTGATTTCCTGCCAGACCACAAGGATATCCTGTTCCATCAAACCTTTCATGGTGGTGTTTGACATAATCAACTAACTGGTCCATATCAGACATTGACTCCAATATATTTGCGCTATAAACAGGATGCAACTTGATCATTTCATATTCTTCATCAGACAAATATCCGGTCTTATTTAAGACGTTCTTCGGAATCTCAATCTTTCCGATATCATGTAATAATCCTGCGTACTGAATAACGCAGATTTCCTTTAAGCTTAAATTCAAAGCTTCTCCCAACATAACCGCATAATTTGAAACGCGCTCTGAATGTCCTAGAGTATATGTATCTTTTGCGGAAATAGTGCTAAGCAGCGCTCTGAAGACGCCTATAAGATGGCGGTGGTCAGTACTAATGCCTGCTCTTATCCTTGATATAACATCCTGGTAAAAATGGATTTTATTTTTGCCAAGATTCTTTGAATGATAAAGAGCCATATCAGCTTGTGAAATCAATTCATCTCTGTTTGAAGCTTTATCAGGATATTGGGATATTCCCATGGATAAAGAAATCTGACTTCCAATTCCTTCACCGAAGCAAAACTCCCTCTGAGCTTCAAATTCTGTTCTTATATTATCCGCAACACGGATTGTATTAAACTGATCAGAATCAGGCAATACAACCGCAAACTCATCACCGCCCAGTCTGTATGCTGTATAGCTATTTCCGATAGCAACTTTTATCAAAGACGCGGTCGACTTTAAAACCGAATCTCCTCTGTCATGACCATATATGTCGTTATATTTTTTAAAGTTATCAATATCAATAAGTATTAATCCTAAACTTCTCTTATTACGCTTTGCCCTATTTACTTCATAGTCCATGTTTGATTTAAAAAATCTCTGATTATATACATTTGTCAAATCATCTGTAATTGCCAGCCTTTTGAGTTCATTCTTCTGGACCTCCTGTTTATTTGACAGGTATGCCAGAATCGTTGCTAGAATTGTAGTAATGAATAGGGATATAAGACCTGCAAAAAGACTAACGCTAGGCTTAAGTAGCAATTCTTTAACCAGAAATAAAGTTTGATATATTTCCAAAGATATCAAAAGCCCAAGGCCTAAGTACCGGTATCTAAATGCTAGATAAAGAGCTATAAAGGCTTGAACCTGCCCTAGAATCGTATATAAATCGCTTGGAATTAATCTTTTTTTGAATATAACCATTAATGTTATATAGTATGATAGTATAAGGATAAACTCCAACCTTTTAAACATACTATTAAAATGATTTGATTTAACACCTTTCATAAACTTCCACAAGGCATTAAAAAAATACGTAACTCTCCCCATCACAAACTCCTATAAATCAGTAAAAACATTTATTTCTATATACCTAATCTATTAATTATAGATATCAAATATATATTGATCTGTGAAATTTTACATTTTATATCTATATATTAACGAGACGATAGTATCTATACTTTTAATATTATAGCAGGTTAATCACAACCTGAAAAGCAAATATATCCTTTCTTAATGTCATTTGGAAAATATCAAAAGAAAATTTGTCCATTATAATGGGTTTACTTATGTAGTCATCCATACCTGAAGTAATGCATTTTTCTCTGATGTAAAATGTTTATTGCAAAATATATAGGAAAATACCCCCTCAAATAGAGGGGGTATTTTATTTAGGATGTAAGTCCTACAATTTATATACCTTTATCGTGGTTTATATTTTTTGTTAACTATCTTACTGTAGTATTAAATTTGCCTGCAATAACAATTACATCGGATAAGTTTATTGCGCCGTCATTGTTCAAGTCATACGCTGCAACATATTTTGAGTCTCCGCGTACTGCGTTAAAAACGTTTGCAATAATTACTACATCAGCCATGTTTATTGCGCCGTCATTGTTCAAATCTCCTGTTACAGCGACTGGCTTTGTAGGTGTTGATGTAGGTTTATTGGTTGGTGTAAATGTAGGTGT
>JAUZPS010000687.1 GCA_030705945.1 Bacillota bacterium | reverse complement strand
TTATAAACGCTATAGAAAATATTTCTTCAGTTTCAGAAGAAACTGCTGCATCAAGTCAGGAGGTTGCCGCAACAACCGAGCATCAGTTAAAAGCCATTGAAGACATGAAAGACGCGTCACACGACATGGACAAACTGGTACAGGAACTCGACCAGCGCCTTAGAAAGTATAAGTTGAAAGCTTAATGAGTCTAAAATGTAAGATTAATAGTGCTTTTTATATACCTAACTCAACTTTCCAACTTTTCGTCTCTTTCCTCCCCAATAAATACGCAAAGAGGCTGTAACAAGTCTAACTTATTTAAATTAAAAGTGATTAATCTTTTAATTTAGGAATGTTGAAAAAATAACTTCCGATAAAATCTTCGCTTACGTGTTCACTTAACTCGTGAACACCCGCTTAAGAATCGGAAGTTATTTTTCAGTCATTCCATAGTTAGGTCTGTTGCAGCCTTTTTGATTTTCATGGAACTTTTTGAAACACCCTTATATGAATTGTTAAAATTCAAAATGTATAGTTAAATTTTAATATGTATAATTAAATTTTAACGCAATCGCCATAACATCGCTCATATTAATTGAGCCATCACTATTAACATCGCAGTTTGCATCATATTGAGCGTCTGCTGTCGTTCTGTTAAATTTTACAGCTAACGCTACAACATCCGCCATGTTAACAGCCCTGTCCTTATTAACGTCTTCCCTTATAAAAGCAGAAGTTACTTTGACAGGCGTATTAGTTGCTGTCGGACTGGGTTGACTGGTATTTGTTGGCTGAACCGATGGAAGGTTGCTATAGTACTTACTCATTCCAGCTAAAGCAGCAACCAGACCTGCATTATAGTCTATCCCAACTTCTGAAGCCTGGTATTTATCCACCTGATCTGTGTATACATCGCTAGCATCCGGACCGCCTACCAACGCTCCTGTAAGCGTATTTTTAGCAGGTAGTTTCCAATCTGTCCACCCCATTGTGCCTTGAGCTGCTCTATGGTGAGGATGTTGAGGCCATTTGCTTCCAAAACCAATCATATAGGACATATTTGCAGGATTTGCTCCTAATATGTAGTCTATCTGTGATTTTGCAAAAGACTTAAGGCTTTCGTCCTTAGTCTGTTTATATTGCAACAACGCAAGCATCGCTGCGGCAGCGCTGTAACGCAATGTTCCCCAGTCTGAAAGAATTCTCATCCCTCCGGGAGATCTAGGTATGCTATTTACCCAGTAGGTAAGGTTCTGAGCTACGGCATCCTTATATTTTGTTTGTCCGGTAGCTTCGCCAATCACGTATGACGCCGCAATTTTCATGTCATTCCAGCAAATTCCCCAGTTTGTATATGGTTGGCTTAATAAACTGTTTATGTCATTTAGATATGAATCATTCTTTTCTATTATGTACAACCAGATAGCAGCCCATGCCATATCATCATCACCGGAGGATGAAGTATAAAAGCCATCCGCTGAACATGTTCCTTTATTTTTTCCGAGAGCGTAAAGTTCTTTAGCCATTTCAAGACATTTGTTGGCGTATGTCGAATCAACGCTCTTATAATTGAGGTACATAAGGCTTAAAGCGCCTGAATATTCACCGCAAACATCAGAAGCCGGATGCGAAGCGTCAACATAATAAACCTTCTCTCTGTCTCCAGGCTGTTTTTCCGGAGGACCCCAGTAATCATGGTCTGATGGAGCTCCAACATGATAATAGTACTTAGTTGCGCTAACCCTGCATTTCATAAAGAAATCAGTAAAATATTTAAGGGTTGATAACGCCTTTTTGGTAAGTCCTGCTCCGTCGTACGCGTCCTTGAATTCATACATGGACCATCCGAGAATTGAAGCCGCGTAACCATTGGTTATACCAAATTTTATATGGTCTCCGCAGTCATGGAATCCTCCTGTTAAATCTTGTCCTACAAAGCTTCCGTCAGATGTGTGACATGCTGATCTCCAACTGAATACATTATCAACCGCAACATCCTTTCCACATTTGTTAGCATCGTAAAACCATAAAGCATCTTTAAAGGCAACTGGATAATCTGAACTTGAAATCGAAGCAGCGGATACACTTACAAAAGGCGCTGCAACGCTGCTAAAAATCATTGCTGATGTTAGCGCGGCAGCTAATATTTTTTTCATTATTTGACACCCCTTCAATAAAAAAATAATTGGTTTTATAGACAAAACGCTCTGTATTTTATCTATACTTAACAAACAATCAGTACTGATTGTTTTAAGTTTTACGGTATATGTTTCATTGATTAAGCGTTTTATCTGTTATAAAGAATATATGCTATTAAAATCAATTAATCTTTTACATTTATCTATCGCA
>JAUZPS010000686.1 GCA_030705945.1 Bacillota bacterium | reverse complement strand
TCTTTATGGTTGCGAAGGCGCATGTTTCCCTTTAAGCGCTGACGCGTGGGGCAGAGTTACTCCTGAAGCATACGGTTGGTCTGTTTGGACAGGCGCTGGGGCATGGCTTGCGCAACATATGTGGTGGCATTATGAATATGGACAGGACATTGAGTTTTTGAGGAAAAGAGCTTACCCGTTTTTAAAGGATGTAGCATTATTTTATGAGAGTTATCTTACGGAAGATGACAAAGGCATCCTTCAAGTCATTCCTTCTCAATCCCCGGAAAACAGATTTGTGGGAAGCGGAGAATTGCCCGTTTCTATCGGCGTATCGTCTGCAATGGATATAGAGCTTGTTATGGAGACTATTTTCCATTGTATAAGGGCTTCAGAGTTATTGGATATTGATGCTCATAAACGAGAAGTTTGGGGGAATATTTTAAACAGGCTACAGAAGCTTCAGATAGGGAGCGGGGGGCAACTACTTGAATGGAATGAAGAATTCATAGAGGCAGAGCCAGGTCATAGACATGTTTCACACTTATTTGGTCTCTATCCCGGAGAATTGATTTCAGGCCAAAGAACTCCTGAATTGTATGAAGCTGCGAAAATTGCGCTAAAAAGGCGTTTGTCAGCCGGAGGAGGGCATACGGGATGGAGCAGGGCATGGACTTCTTGCCTCTTTGCAAGACTGGGTGAAGGCAATAAATCCTTGGAACACCTGGCGGCGCTAATGAAAGATTTTTCAACCGTCAGTCTTCTGGACCTTATTGAGGCTAACCATCCATGGTTATTTCAGATTGACGGTAACCTTGGAGGGGCCGCTGCTGTCATTGAAATGATTTTTCAGAGCTATTTTGAGGAGTTGGATTTTTTACCTGCCTTACCGGAGGTCTGGCCTGAAGGAAAAATATGCGGATTAAGGGCTAGAGGGGGATTTACTGTCAATTTGTCGTGGCAGAATGGAAAGCTGCTACAGGCAGAAGTCATTCCTTCTAGTGATCGGAAATGCTTGATCAGAAAGAAATTCGGGCAATATGAGATAAAAGATAACCATGGGGATTATATCCAGTATAAAGAAGTTGGCGTAAATATAAGCTTTAACGCCAAAAGCGGATGTATATATTTAATAAAACCGATATAAAAATAACTACTACCTAAAACGAATTTCACATTTGGTTATCTTTCTGTTTATTCCTTGTTGATCATATATTTTTCCAGTATTGGGTACGCATAAAAATTTGTAATAAATCCAATAGTGCTAAGCGTAATGAAGGGAAATAATGTATAGGACATAACAGGGAAGAACAGAAAAGGTATTGCCGAAAGTACAAAACACAAAAGCAGAATTCCGGCATTCGGAATCAAATTTACCATCGCGAAAATGAATGCATTTTTATATATATGCCTTAAGGAAAGCTTGAACGTTACCAACATAGGATAAATGTACAAATGCATCATTAAATAAATCATAAAAAGCAATGCTATGATATATTCTGATATTGATACTAAAAGACTTTTCATACCTGAATTTGCGTAAATGCTTATATCAATAAATACAAGAAGCGTGACCAAAAAATCAATTATGGATATTAATAAGCCTTGCTTAAAGTTTTTTAGAGCATGTTCTTTAAAATCTGACCAGATAAATGCGTGTTCCTGTCTTGAGTAATTTCTCAAAACATATGTAAAGCCCGCCTGAGCCGGCCCTGTTGTAATCACCGGAACGCATAAAAATAATGCGCTTAAGGGGAAAAATAAGCTGGAAATCAGAGATGTTTCTCCTTTAAATAGTCCTTGAAAAATGCCTGAAAACACCACAAATAAAACAAATATGGATAATAAAGCCGGTATATTGAATAAAGAGAAAAGAATGTTGAGTTTTATAAGGTTCCAGAGCTTTCTTGAATATATTTTGAAAAATACGATTACCCTTGGTTTCGGAGGTTCGTTTTTTTGGACTCCGGGCCCGGGCTTGTTATAATTTATAAAGTTAAATAAGCTTCCCATTTGCTTTCCCCTTTTGATTTTAATGTCTTTATCGATATCTATACTACTATATTTCAGACATGAGTTCAATAGACGAGAACTTGATATACTTTTTGAATTATTAGTCAGGTAGATAAAAAGCAATTAATCTTTTACATTTGCCTATCACAAAATAACGTTAAAGCGTTCGTTATTTTGTTCCGTCAAATGTAAGATTAATAGTGCTTTTTATATAGATAAGTTGCGCTTTTAATATACATAAAATATATATGTATTTTTATAGAATATTAGGTTAAAAAATGATAAAATAAATTGCCGTTTGTTAATATCTCAAATTAAGCTTTTGGGGGCAGTTAATGAATA
>JAUZPS010000685.1 GCA_030705945.1 Bacillota bacterium | reverse complement strand
GCAGGATCTGGCGAATCAACTTTTGGACAGGTGTTCTTGCTTATGGAATGTTTACGGCCCTACCGAAACTACCATATGGTCTACAATGGTAAGAATTGAAGAAAAGAACAGACCTGTTATTATAGGTAAGCCTATTGCCAATACTGAAGTTTATATACTGGACAATACTTTAAATCTGACTCCTGTTGGAATTCCGGGTGAACTATATATTGGAGGAGATGGACTGGCAAGAGGCTACTTACACCTTCCGGAGCTTACAAAGGAGAAATTTATATTAAGCCCGTTCAGCTCCGGTAAGGAAAAACGGTTGTATAAAACCGGAGATTTGGTAAGGTATATGCCTGATGGGAGTATAGAGTTTGTTGGGCGAATAGACCATCAGGTTAAAATTCGTGGTTTTAGAATAGAGCTTGGAGAAGTAGAGACTGTTTTAAATCAAAATAGCTGCATACGTGAGTGTGTAGTATTAGCAAGAGAAGTATTAAAAGGTGAAAAGTCTTTAGTAGCATACATAATACCACAATCAAAAGTACAAGAGGATAATTTGGAACCCGGGAAGCTCAGGGAGTATCTTAAAGGAAAGCTTCCTGATTATATGATACCATCATACTTTGTAATTATGGATTCTTTTCCCATGACTCCTAATGGGAAGATAGACCGTAAAGCAATGCCTCTGCCTCAAAGCTCCTCTAACAGGCTCAAAAATGACTTTATTGCGGCTTCTAATGAGATTGAGATAAATATATCAAAAATTTGGAAAGAGGTATTAGGGATTGAAGCAGTTGGAATGAATGATAACTTCTTTGATTTAGGTGGACATTCGCTGCTTCTTGCAAAGGTCCGCAGTAAAATGGCCAAAGAATTTAAAAAAGATATTTCTATGTTGGATCTTTTTAATTATCCTACAATAAAAAGCCTTGCTAAATTTATTGAGAAAGGTGAAGAAGACAAGGCGTTGATTTTGAAAAATATGTATGAGGATACTAAAGGAACCGGTAATAAAAATGATATAGCAATAGTTGGCTTAAGCGCGCGTGTTCCGGGCGCTAAGGATATTGATCAGTTCTGGAAAAATCTATGTGACGGTGTGGAATCAATAACCACTATTTCAGATGATGAAATCATGGAAGAGGGAATCAGCCCTGAATTGTTAAAAAACCCTAACTACGTAAAGGCATGGGGAGTACTTGAGGATGTGGACAAGTTCGATGCCCGGTTTTTCGGATATAACCCAAGAGAAGCTATAATACTGGACCCTCAGCAGAGAATTTTTCTGGAAGAATCATGGAAGGCCCTTGAGAATGCGGGATATGACTCTGAAAAGTTTAAAGGGCTGATAGGAACATTTGCAAGCGTGGGTATGAACACATATATCAACAACTTATCTTCAGATAATGGACCCAAAAATGTAGCTAATAATTATCAGATTATGATTAACAACGATAAGGACTTCTTAGCGACTCGTGTATCTTACAAGCTGAATCTTGAGGGCCCAGGACTGACAGTACAGACAGCATGCTCTTCATCTTTGGTTGCGGTTCACCTTGCATGTCAGAGCCTTATTAACGGGGAGTGTGATATGGCATTAGCAGGAGGAGTTAGTATCAGACTGCCTCAGAAAACTGGCTATATTTATCAGGATGGTATGATACTATCACCGGACGGACACTGCAGGGCCTTTGATGAAAATGCCAGA
This sequence comes from Bacillota bacterium, assembly GCA_030705945.1. Taxonomy (GTDB): domain Bacteria; phylum Bacillota; class Clostridia; order Acetivibrionales; family DSM-2933; genus Pseudobacteroides. Next base: position 638 of record JAUZPS010000685.1, on the reverse strand, counting down.
GGAACTATAGGGGGGAATGGCGCGGGTGTCGTTGTTTTAAAAAGGCTTAAGGATGCCATAGAAGATGGTGATACCATAAGCGCAGTTATCAAAGGCTCTGCAATAAATAATGATGGTAATTTAAAGGTAGGTTATACTGCGCCAAGGGTTGAGGGGCAGGCGTCAGCAATTGCAATAGCGCAGCGTAAAGCAGGTGTGGATCCTCAATCAATTACATATATAGAAACCCATGGTACAGGAACTCCACTTGGAGATCCTATTGAAATGGAAGCGCTTAACAAGGTATTCGGAAAAAAGACGGAAAAGAAATTGTTTTGCGCAATAGGCTCGGTTAAGACCAATGTAGGGCATTTAGATTCAGCAGCAGGTGTAACAGGCCTTATTAAGACCGTATTGGCTTTAAAAAATAAAATTATACCGCCAAGCTTGAATTTTGAAAGGCCAAATCCCAAGATTGATTTCCATAACAGTCCTTTTTATGTAAATACAAACATAAAAGAATGGAAAAGCAGCTCTGGAGAGCCATTGAGAGCGGGAATTAGTTCCTTTGGCATTGGGGGCACAAATGCTCATGTGGTGCTGGAGGAAGGACCTTTACCTGAAAGATCACTTGTCGGTGACTCAAGCGTCCTATTGGT
>JAUZPS010000684.1 GCA_030705945.1 Bacillota bacterium | reverse complement strand
TGATAGTATCAAAAAAAAACAACTGGTTAACTGGTCGTCTCAAAAACTTGATATAATGGGTTTTCGTCATATAGACTTGAACAAGGAATTTTTTGAAACGCCCTAAGTAATGCATTAGAAATAAATTCGTATTATCAAGGACAAAATCCTGACGATTTAACGGGGTTTTGTCCTTGATAAGCGGGTACTATTTCTTAGTAATTATAACATACATATATGAAAAGTGAATAATCCTTTACATTTGTCTATCGCAAATCCCGTAAAAACCGTTCGTTATTTGCTCTGACAAATGTAAGATTATTAACACTTTTCATATATATAAAAAGCAATTAATCTTTTACATTTGCCTATCACAAAATAACGTTAAAGCGTTCGTTATTTTGCTCCGTCAAATGTAAGATTAATAGTGCTTTTTACATAGTAATTGCTTAAAATATCTGTTTTTTCAATTTGCTGCAGTGATATTTGTTCCTTTAAGCTTGTTGTATTGCTTTATCAAGGAATCAAGTACGGCCTTTCCACCTCTATCATTATACTGTTTTACATACTCATCCCATTTTGAAAGAGGTTCTTTTCCAGTGACGAACTTAACGAACCAATCTGTCTCCAGTTTCTTCAAATCAGTATCATATGTTGTTTTTTCCGAGGAAGTTAAACCTTCAAATGCATCAATGTACAGTTTAGCTGCTGCCGCATTGTCAATAGATTCAGCATATGCCGGATTAATCCTTTTGTTTACATAGTCCGCAAGCGCTGGAGTTAATGCTACCGTGGAAAGAAGACCCATATATTTTTCTTCGTTTGCTTTTATACCTTCATTTGTGAATTTTTCGAATTTGCCATTTGAATCCGCAACCCAGTGTTTATCCTTTATTCCTACCGTAGCTAACTGCGCGCCTTCATTTGAAAATAGATAATCAATAGCTTTTACGCAAGCTTCTGCATTTTTACTGCTTTTTGCTATACAGTTTATAGAATTAACCTTGTTTTGCGCCCTAATACCAGTCTTACCGTTTGGTCCTTTCAAATCCTTAATCATTCCCCATTTAACTTCTGGTACAACAGCATTCATTTCCATTTGATCCATAAGTATCTGAGGAGCTATTGACCACCAACCAATAAAGGCTCCAGTTTTGCCTTTCGATATCTTTTGTCTTGCAAGGTCAGCATTTGAAATAAATAAATCAGGATCAACAAGCTTATCATCAAAAAGCTTTTTAATGTAGGAAACAGCTTCTTTGAATTCAGGTGATATAGAGGAGGTTAATACCTTATTATCATTGATATAGTATTGATCAGGCTGTATGCCAAAAGCGCCAAAAATACTCATAAATGCATCAAAAGGCGGTTGGTTTATACCCATACCCTCCGAAGAAAAGGCAATAGTATTTGCTTTCCCATCCTTATCAGGATCATCTGTGACAAACTTTTTTAACACATTATAAAGTTCAACAGTATTTGTAGGCATTTTTAGATTGAGGTTATCCAACCAATCCTGACGGATAAAGAAATTGAATTTTCCTAAAGTATTAGTGTTTGGTATGCCGTAATATTTTCCATTAATAGCAATTGCATCCCACAATTCTTGTTTTTGATTTGCTTTAATATTTGGACCGAATTTATCAACAAGCTGATTTACTTCCTTGAAAACACCCTGTTGGACATATTGGGATATGTCATAAGCACTGTTAATCCTCATGATGTCAGGTAAACTTTGTGAAGCAACAAGAATGTTTATTTTGTTCTTCAGTTGGGATGCCGGAACTAACTGAAACTTAATTTTTATATTTGTTTTCTTTTCAAACTCAGCTAATATTGGATCTCCATCTTTGAGAACACGACCACTGTTATCTGATAACCATGTGATTGTAACAGGTTTCCCAGATGTGGCAGTTACTGTTGTTTTTATCTCATTTTTTCCATCGCTAATACATCCTGCTAAAAGTGCTGTGAACATAACAACCCAAATAAATGCAACCGAAACTATTAAAAAGCGCTTGTTCATTTTAAAGCCTCCAAATCATTATTAGCCTTTTCAGATTTAATTTATTTTATTAAATTTAAAGCTTGATTCCCATATGTTATTCGACAGAATTCTTTTCGCTTATAAAAATTATATTTTAGAGTCTATTGAAAATAAAGTTTTTTTTCGATATAAATATTGACTTTCTTAATTTTAAAAATTTTTTCATATTGATCAGCAAAAAAAACTAAACTAAAATCTATGTAATGAAATTTATTAGGACAACTCTGCAGTATTTAAATTTCATGCGGGCAAATGACACCTATACTTTAATAATATCAAATATTTTATGTTCAGTATTACAGAGAAATTGGTGAATTTAG
>JAUZPS010000683.1 GCA_030705945.1 Bacillota bacterium | reverse complement strand
TGTTAAGCTTTATACTATTGATATGATTAGTTCAAATATAAATATTCGTTTTCGCGTCCATTTCCAGAAATATTTCCTTGCTTTATGAAATGAAGGATTAGCTATTCTAAATTGCAAAAAAAGTGTATTAAAGCTAGGAAAATCGCTGATAATAATAGTTGGAGTCAGCAGCAAACAAGCCTATTTATACACTTTTATTGAATTTATACAGGATAAAATCGACTGCTATTTTCTTAAATATTTAATTAAAGTATGATTATTACAACCGTTAATACAATAATTATTGGGGTAAATTTATATGGTTTATTGATTTTTTGCATAATTAATTATTGAAAATTTCATATTTTTATGTTAGGATGTTAGTGGAAAAATAAAATTACACATAAGACAATCATCGGATGTTGAAATTCCGGTTCTGAAGATTTGAAATTGATTTTTTACAATGATGTAAATAATTAACTTGAAAGGGGATTTTGAATGACTACAAATAAAAAATTGCTGGATTGGGTAAAAGAAATGGCTGACATGTGTCAACCAGATAAGATTTATTGGTGTGACGGATCACAGGAAGAAAATGACCGCTTATTAAAAGAAATGGTTGAGTGTGGAATGGCTACATCTTTAAACCAGGAAAAACGCCCTGGTTGCTATCTTTTTCGCAGCCATCCCTCAGACGTAGCGCGTGTTGAAGATAGAACATTTATTGCTTCCAAAAAACAGGAAGATGCTGGACCTACGAATAACTGGGTTGATCCTGATGAACTTAAAGAAACGATGAAGGGTTTATATAAAGGCTGCATGAAGGGCAGAACTATGTATGTAATCCCATTCTCTATGGGACCTATAGGTTCTCCAATTTCAAAGATTGGTGTTGAACTTACTGACAGCCCATATGTTGTTGTAAACATGCGCATAATGACCCGTATGGGTAAGGCTGTTCTTGACACTCTTGGTGACGGAGACTTTGTTCCTTGCTTGCATTCAGTTGGAGCTCCTTTAGCTGAAGGGCAAAAGGATTCATCATGGCCCTGCGCGCCAATCGAACAAAAATACATCAGCCATTTCCCAGAAGAAAGAATGATCTGGTCATATGGCTCAGGTTACGGCGGAAACGCGCTGCTAGGCAAAAAATGTTTTGCTCTTCGTATAGCTACTGTTCAGGCTCGCGATGAAGGCTGGTTGGCTGAACATATGCTTATCTTGCGTATTACAGATCCTAAGGGCAATAAAAAATATGTTGCGGGAGCTTTCCCAAGCGCTTGCGGAAAGACTAACCTCGCAATGCTCATACCAACAATTCCAGGTTGGAAGGTTGAAACAATCGGGGACGATATTGCATGGATGAAGTTCGGGGCTGATGGACGTTTATACGCTATCAATCCTGAAGCGGGTTTCTTTGGAGTTGCTCCTGGTACATCAATGGACTCAAATCCTAATGCAATGCACAGCATAGAAAAGAACACAATATTTACTAATGTTGCATTAACCGATGAAGGAGATGTTTGGTGGGAAGGTATCGGACACGATGCCCCAGGTCACCTTATCGACTGGAAAGGAAATGACTGGGCTCCAGGTTCAAAGGATGTAGCATCTCATGCTAATGCTCGTTTTACAGCGCCAGCCAGACAGTGCCCTGTTATTGCTCCGGAGTGGGAAGACCCTGCAGGAGTTCCAATATCAGCAATACTGATAGGCGGACGCCGTCCAAGTACAATTCCTTTGGTACATGAAAGCTTTGACTGGAATCATGGTGTATTTATGGGCTCAATAATGGGTTCAGAAATTACAGCAGCCGCAATTTCAGCAAATATAGGTCAAGTGCGTCGTGATCCATTTGCAATGCTGCCATTTATAGGCTACCATGTTTGTGATTATTTACAGCACTGGCTCGATATCGGAACAAAGACATCCCCGGATAAGCTTCCTAAGGTATTCTATGTTAACTGGTTCCGCAAGGATGCAAACGGTAAGTGGTTGTGGCCTGGATTTGGTGATAACAGCCGTGTTCTTAAATGGGTAGTTGAGAGAGTATCCGGCGAAGGCAAAGCAGTTAAGACTCCAATTGGTTATATGCCTACAGCTGACGGCATAGAAACTGAAGGACTCAATGTAAGCGATGCCGATATGGCAGAACTGCTTAAAGTTAATAAGGATGAATGGCTCAAAGAAGTTGCTTCCATTAAGGAACACTACGCAAAATTCGGAAGCAAATTGCCAAAAGAATTAAGCTCACAGCTTGAAGCTCTCGAAAAAAGGCTGCAGGATTAATATATTAAAAACATTGTAATGAACTGGTTGATAATCTTGTTTTGAGTAAAACTTGAGTTGTCAGCCAGTTTTTATTATGGG
>JAUZPS010000682.1 GCA_030705945.1 Bacillota bacterium | reverse complement strand
TGCAAAATTCATTCGTCCTGGTTATCACAGGGTTGACGCAACAGCCAATCCCAACACAAACGTTTATGTTTCGGCTTATACAGGCGACAATAAAGTTACTGTTGTTGCAATCAATTCCGGTACATCCGCAGTTAGTCAGAAGTTCAATATACAGGGCGGATCACCATCAAGTGTATCTTCATACATAACTGACAGCAGCAGAAACATGGCAACTGGCTCTACCATTAATGTGTCAGGTGGTTCCTTTACAGCTCAGCTTCCTGCGCAAAGCATCACTACTTTTGTAGGTAATATAGGATCAGTAATCTCTCCTTCACCTACATTTACACCAACATATACTCCAACAAACAAGCCAACAAATACAAACACACCTACATCTACACCAACAAATACGCCAACTTCAAAACCAGTTGTTACAGGTGACCTTAACCATGACGGAGCTATTAACATGGCAGACGTAATTCTTATTGCAAATGTATTTAATTCAGTCCGTGGAGACTCAAAATATGTTGCGGCATATGATCTGAATAATGATGGCGCATTAAACATATCCGATGTAATTATTATTGCAACTAAATTCAATACAGTTGTCAGTTAGCTGTAACTAAAAAATTAAACAAGTTTAAATTTAAAAAAGTTTAACCTTTACTTCCTAATTTTCTAACACCCCCTCAGTTTGAGGGGGTGTTAATTTTTGTCCTCATTATTTCTTGGTGTGGTATCACAGTGCAAGTGTTATATTTTTTTAAAATAATTTTAAATTATTTTAAAAATCTGTACTTAAAATAGTTTGGTTAACGAATATTGTATATGGGGAAGTTTACATGAAAATTGTTTTTCCCTATACATTTTATTTATATTAAAATCATTATTAATCTTACATTTGGCAGAGCAAAATAACGAACGATTTTAACAGTATTTTGTGATAGATAAATGTAAAAGATTAATTGATTTAAATTTAATTTATTTTACTGAAAAAGGGAGGAATGTAGAATGAGACAAAAAATTATAGGAAGAAGAGTGGAGCGCAAAATGAAACATAAGATTTCAGTAATTTTCTCTATTCTAATGTGTTTTACCATCTTGTTTACGCTATGCCCAGTAAATGTACAAGCAGCAACAGTAATCACTACTAACCAGACCAACACCCAAGACGGCTACTTCTATTCATTTTGGAACCAAGGTGGTGGATCAGTAGCCATGACTCTGGGAAGCGGTGGCAATTATAGTGTTACATGGAGCAATTGCACCAATTTTACTTGCGGTAAAGGATGGAAAACCGGATCAGCCAGAGATATAAGCTATACCGGAACCTTCAATGGCGGTACCAATGGTTATTTGGCCCTCTACGGATGGACGAAAAACGAACTTATAGAATATTACGTTGTGGAAAACTATGGCTCTTGGACACCTCCAGGAGGAACTTCATTAGGAACCCTGACATCTGACGGCGGCACATATAACATATATAAGACTCAGCGAGTCAACCAGCCTTCTATTATAGGCACAGCGACATTTTATCAGTACTGGAGTGTCCGGACTTCAAGGAGATCAAGCGGAACCATCACTTTTAGCAACCACATTAAAGCATGGGAAAGCAAAGGTATGAAGTTGGGATCCACTTGGGATTACCAGATTATAGAAACAGAAGGATATCAAAGCAGCGGTAGCTCAAATATAACATTACTAGGCGATCAACCTTCCAACACTCCTACAAACACTCCAACTAAGGCTCCTACCAATACTCCTACAAAAGCCCCGACTCCTACTAACACGCCTACATTTACTCCTACAAAAGCTCCAACTCCTACAAATACAAAAATGCCATCAAATCCTGCGCTAATTGCTGATTTCGATCATGATGGCGTTGTAAATATGGCAGATGTTATTTTGCTTGCAGCTAAGTTTAATAGTGTAAAAGGAGATTCAAAGTATGTTGATTCTTATGACCTAACCAAGGACGGATCAATAAACATGGCGGATGTAATTATTATTGCTGCTATTTTCAGCAAAGGTATAGCTTAATACCTGCGCTATTAATAAAAAGAATTAGGGGACGTTGCAAAAAACGTTTAATCACTATATAGAGCAGAATTTTGATTTAGGCGCTAAATGTAGTGATTAAACTAAATAATGCAACATCCCCTTTTTATTTCACATTATATTGTTCAAAGATTTTTTCGTAAAGCTTTTACAATAGATTTTATTATCATAAAAAGAACAAAACCTCATGCCATATAGCATGAGGTTTTGATATAAATCTGGCGAAGTCCTATTTTACCAAGCCGCAACCAGCTAAGTATCGTCGGCGCTGAGAAGCTTAACTGCCGTGTTCGGGATGGGAACGGGTGTGACCTTC
>JAUZPS010000681.1 GCA_030705945.1 Bacillota bacterium | reverse complement strand
TTATACCATCTATTTATTGATACAATTAATTGTAAGTTCTGATAACCTCAGAATCATTTATCACTTCTATTAATAATTACGAGTAAATTTAAGAAATGTCTTATAAAAATTTTAATTTTTTTTAAATATTTTTATATTAAAAGAAAAACAGCTGCGAAATGTCTCTCATTTTACCATCTCGCAACTGTTAACTGGATTAAATCTATTAAGCTTTTACATTATTTACTTCCCACATCATTAATATTCTTGCAGCCATATTATCATAACGTTACGTCTATCAAATCTATGTCCAAATATAGTTGAATTAATGGCTGTTTTTATGGCTGCTTAATTTGAAGTGGGAAAGTTGAGTTATTTATCACTAAGGCAGTATCAAAAAAAGCTTAGCAACTGGTCGTTTTAAAAACTTGATATTATGAGTTTTCATCATACAAAACTTGAACAAGGAATTTTTTAAAACGACCTAAATAAAAAGCAATTAATCTTTTACATTTGCCTATCACAAAATAACGTTAAAGCGTTCGTTATTTTGTGATAGGCAAATGTAAGATTAATAGTGCTTTTTATATAAATAACCGCGCCTAAAATTCCGCGTATTTAGCTGTCCTTGGGTAAGCTATAACATCTCTAATATTGGACATACCTGTCAGATACATTATCATTCTTTCAAATCCAAGCCCAAATCCTGCGTGCTTTACGCTTCCATATCTCCTTAAATCCAGATACCACCAATAATCATCCTTATTTAACTTAAGATCATCCATCCTCTTTTCAAGCATTGATAGCCTTTCTTCTCTCTGGCTTCCGCCAATAATCTCACCCACCCCCGGAACCAAAAGATCCGTAGCAGCCACCGTTTTTCCGTCGTCATTTAACCTCATATAAAACGCTTTAATATCTTTAGGGTAATCAGTAACAAAAACAGGCTTTTTAAATATCTTTTCGGTTAAATACCTTTCATGTTCAGTTTGCAGATCCTTTCCCCATTCTATAGGATATTCAAACTCAACCTTCTCTTTTTCCAAAAGCTCTATCGCATCCGTATAACTAATCCTGCCAAAATCAGAATTCACTACATTTTCAAGTCGCGCAAAGAGGGTATTATCTATAAAACTATTAAAAAACTCCATCTCCTCCCGCGCATTTTCAAGGGTATAATTTATAATGAACTTGATCATTTCCTCCGCCAGCATCATATCATCCTGCAAATCAGCAAAGGCTATTTCAGGCTCGACCATCCAGAACTCTGCAGCATGTCTCGCTGTATTAGAATTTTCTGCTCTGAATGTGGGTCCAAAGGTGTATATATTTTTAAATGCCATGCAATAGGTCTCGCCTTCTAACTGTCCGCTGACAGTCAAGCCTGTCATTTTGCCAAAAAAGTCCTGAGAGTAGTCTATATCGCATTTTGTGTCTTTTACAATCTTTTCATAGTCCAAAGTTGTAACCTTGAACATTTCGCCTGCTCCTTCGCAATCGCTTCCAGTTATTATCGGAGTATTTACATAAACAAAACCATTTTCCTGGAAAAATTTATGGATTGCATAGGCCGCAATTGATCTTACCCTGAATACTGCCGAAAAAGTGTTGGTACGCGGCCTTAAGTGAGCTATTGTCCTTAAAAACTCCAGAGAATGCCTCTTTTTCTGCAAAGGATATTCCGGTGGGCAGCCCCCCTCAATCTCAATAGACTGAGCCTTTATTTCAAAGGGCTGCTTTGCTCCATGCGTTTCTGTCATTAGTCCTTTAACATTAATAGAGGCGCCTACGCCCAATTTTGCTATATCTTTATAATTTGACAATTTTTCTTCCTCAAAAACAACCTGTATACTCTTAAAAAATGTACCATCATTTAGTTCAATAAATCCAAAGTTTTTTGAATCTCTAATTGTCTTTACCCAACCTGAAATTTCTACAACATGGTTAAAATATTGACCAGAGCTCTTAAAAAGCTGTTTAATTTCAGTCTTACCCATTTATACTCTACCTCTTTTCTTTTAATTATTTATATATTTTGCAATAAACATTTTACATCCATTTTTTATATTGCAAAATATATGCCTTGATTCATAAGTTGCGAAAAGTTCAGCTTTGATAGTAAAATCTTTTTCGTAACTTATTTATATAAAAAGCACTATTAATCTTACATTTGACGGAGCAAAATAACGAACGCTTTAACGTTATTTTGTGATAGGCAAATGTAAAAGATTAATTGCTTTTTATATAGATATGAGATATGAAAATCTTTATTCCCTGCCAAGAACCCTGATTTCATTAACATACGGGTCAGCAGTGCCTTGAAGGGCGCACTTTTCTTCTTTTAAAAGCTTTATATAATCAATAATCTCTTGTGAAATTCTTTC
>JAUZPS010000680.1 GCA_030705945.1 Bacillota bacterium | reverse complement strand
ATAAAGCGCGAAGGACTTGATAAACCAATTGTATTAGGTTTTTTTCAAGATGGAGTTGATAATGAATGGAAACTCACCGTCTCAAACTCAATAAAGGATTCAGCAAATGAAAATGGAATTGATCTACAATTTACTGATGCTCAATTAACGCAGGAAAACCAAATTAAAGCAATAAGGAAATTTATAAAGGATAAGGTTGATGTAATTGCATTTACGCCTATTGTTAGTTCAGGTTGGGAAACTGTTTTAGCAGAGGCAAAGGAAGCAGGTATTCCGGTAATTTTGGTAGACAGATTTGTAAAAGATGATTCACTATGGACTGCATGGATAGGTAATGACCAAGTTGAAGAGGGAAGAAAAGCAGCGAGGTGGCTGGTTGAGTACATGAACATCATTGGAAAAGGAAATGGGAAGATCAATGTTGTTGAATTGGAAGGGGCAGTAGGTTCAGAGGTTGCTATTGAGCGAAAAACAGGGTTTGAAGAGATTATCAAGAATTATCCGAATTATGCCATTAAAATGTCACTGAACTGTGGCTTTACCCGTGAACTTGGAAAGAATGTTATGGAAGAATTTCTAATAAATGATGGCCACAAAATTGATGTGGTATTTGCGCAAAATGATGAAATGGCAATTGGCGCTATAGAAGCAATTGAGGAATATGGACTTAGACCTGGAAAAGACATTATTATAGTTTCAATTGATGCAGGTAAAGATGCTTTCAAAACCATGATGGCTGCTAAACTGAATTGTACCGTTGAATGTAGTCCTGTTATGGGACCTAAGCTTATGGAAGCTGTTAAAGACCTTGTGAATGGTAAGAAAATTCCAAAGAAGATTTATGTTCCCGAGGATGTTTTTCCTATGGAGAATGCTGCAAGAATATATCCAACTAGGAAGTATTAACGCGTTTTTCCTGATAGTATATTAAGAATGACAGTTTTCTATATGGGTATGGCACAACATCTAACAAGAGCGTATGATCTAGGACTGCGCCGGCAAGAGCATGTAGAAAGGCGCTGCGGGTCTGTCATGAAGCAGTGCTCCGTCACATCCTCTCACGCTGCTCAGTCACGTGCTACGTGGGTCGAACCTCACGAGAACTTGAGAGGACATCTCATACGCCAGACGATATATGACATAGGCTGAAAAGCGGCGCATCCGTGCACCGATTGTGCAAGAATGGCTCTGTAGGTTTGATTAGGGAATATTTAGGGGGAGTATATTTGTTTAAACGGAATGGTGTTTTATTAGGAGCAAGCTTACTGATAAGTATTATATATTTTATTATTTATGCATTAACAAATGGATTACTAGGAAATGGAGTTTCAAGTAAATTAACTTCTTTGGGTATTTCGATACTTACGTTTGTTGTTTATTTTAAGCTGGGAAGTTTCATTAGCAGGCTTGATATTAGAAAATTTTCAAAAGTAAATAATGTTTTATCAATATCTAGTCTTGTTGTAGTTAGTTTTTTTATTTGGATATATTCATTTACTCAAAATCTTTTTAATCCTGGAGTTGCTGGATTAGAGTGGATACCATATTTTTTTATAAATGCTCCATATCTTGCCGTAAATGATTTAATAAATTGTTATTTACCATATTTGTATTTTATTTATCCTTACATTACTACGTTTATAGTTTTCATGGGTATCAAGTATGGGAAGTTGAAATTATTGAAGGATGAAAATTAATAGGTATGGTTAATAGATATAAATTGCTGATAAACGTCATCAGAAGCAACAATCTAAAGATGCTGACAAGCTTGAACCAAAATATATGTAGACGGATAATCTCTTTGCCCCTGAGATTACACGGGCATAAGTCTACTGGCGGTGAGGCAAAACCTAACCCATCTGAAAAGTCATCTATGAGAAACGTGGTAAGTCCATACTTTCTCTTGTAATTACAAGGTCGGTAGCTGTAAAGTGAACCGATGAAAGTGTGGATATTGGAACGTGGAAAAAGTGAATGCTATTCTGTAATGGAATAGATAAGGATTTATATCCTAACGTGAAAGCGCGCAGACTTCCACAAGGTGTTCAATTACGAGAAAATTTGGAGAATTTCCGAAGGAAGGAAAGCAAATGAACGCTTTAGCGTGTTCGCATACCGACAACATAACAAAGATATGGCTGATGTCAAGGTTAACTAAGATATGTTTGTATTCTGGATTAACGAAACAGCGGCTTTTCTCTAAATTAAAGATGATGAAGCTGTTCTTTCGATTAAAGAACATGTGGATTGATACCGGGTGTAAAGCCGTCTTTGTTTTATATGGAGTAATCTGTTTTATAAACACAGGCAGAAAGAATGTTTAATGTAATTGAACTCCCGCCAAGGGGATATTAGCGGTTAATATGATTT
>JAUZPS010000068.1 GCA_030705945.1 Bacillota bacterium | reverse complement strand
CCAACATACACACCAACACCGACATCAACGTCAACTCCCACGCCTAAGCCAACTTCTACGCCAACACCTACTCCCACTCAACCACTAGTCTATAAAATCGAGGGTTATATAGCCCCAGATTTTAATATCTCGCTTGATTCTTCAACAGTTAAATCAGGTTATAAAATCGAAATTATGGGAACGTCATTGTCAGCTATTTCAGACAAAAACGGATATTTTGTGATCAGCAACATACCATCAGGCGTATATTCCGTTAGAATCAGCAAACAAGGTTATTTATCCAGAATAATTTCAAATGTGATTGCTAATAACAATGTTACCATAGGAACGTCTTCAACTCCTGTTTTAATATGGGCTGGAGACATACCGATAAATGGCGCTCAGGATGATATAATAAATATGAATGATATAATACAACTTGCCCAGGTATTTAATACAACTCTAAGCTCCTCTAACTATTTACCTCAATGCGATCTAAATTGTGATAATACAATAAATATTGCCGATGTAGTGATTATTGCAGCTCATTTTAATTCTATAACATCAAACTATCCGGAATTCGTTCCTATTTACAGTAAATAAAAAATCTCATTTGCTATTGTGAAAGTGACATACTGGACAGACTGAATTATTTCAGCCTGTCCTTTTTGAGCTATGTATAACAAAATGTAATTTTATATCAGCTCACTTTGAAAATCCCTTTTTCGGGGCTATTCAGCTCACTGAATAAAACTAATTTTACATTTGGTCCGAATCAATTTAGTAATTTAGTCCTATTTCAATTAGCCCTTTCTTTGTGATAAAATATATTTGATGTATTCTAATATTTTTTACGTATCTCAATAAATTCTATCATTATATCCCTATTTTATATATTCAAATTATTATATTGCAACACCAAAATAATCAATTCAAGTACTGGGAGGGTTTTATATGAAAAAAATTCTGTTAGGCATGATTCTGGGCATTTTTATCAGCAGTACAACCTTAATATTTGCAGCTGAAGTATTAAAAGTCACGAACAACTCATTTCCTATTCTGAAGGATGGAACCGAAGTCAAACTTAGCGCAAAAAACATCAACGGCAGCACATATTTAAAACTCAGAGATGCATCTACCTTACTTAATATACCGATAACATTCGAAAATAAGAAAATTTATATCGGAAGTATGACACCCGTCGCTGATAATGAAATAAAACCTTTCTACATTGAAAAAGTGAAATATGTGTTGTTTAAAGACATCGAAGCCCAAATTACCAGAGCTAATATTACATGTGAATTGAATGAAAGCGAAAGTACAATGATATTTAGCAAAAACAATACTACTGTTTCTACAAAGTATATGCTTTTAATGAATAATAAATACATAATTTATGACTTTTATGAAAAGAGCATTATGCCAATGTTAAAATAAGTCATTCTCATTGAGTATCAAACAGAAAACATATATAATTGGCGTTTCAAAAACTTGATATAATTGGTTTCCATTATATTTGCCAGCGATACTTAATACAAAACTTGAATAAGGAATTTTTTGAAACACACTTATGTACTTATGTCAAATAAAACTGTCTATTCTGCGTTATTTAATACGCAGGATAGGCAGTTTTTGATGTTAACAATTAAATCATAACTTATTATATTATAAAAACTACTTATACTGTTTATACCGAAAATATAGCTGGATTTATGGCTTGATCGCATTGCGGCGGTATAATTAAAAACTCCTTCTTAGCATAAATTTTATGCTATATAAAAAGCAATTAATCTTTTACATTTGCCTATCACAAAATAACGTTAAAGCGTTCGTTATTTTGCTCCGTCAAATGTAAGATTAATAGTGCTTTTTATATAAGAAGGAGTTTTGTCACTTATACACGATCTTTTTTATGTTTTCATTATTACTTAGGGAGTTTCAAAAAATTCCTTGTTCAAGTTTTGTATGATGAAAACCCATTATATCAAGTTTTTGAAACTCCCAGTTGACCAGTTTATTTTTTGATTCTACCTTAATTAATTGCTGATGTCTGAGTTACCTTATAACCGGATAATTGCTGACCATTCCAATCGAATATCATTGTTCCTGAAATGGCGTTTGTTAAGCTTTGCGTATTTTCCAAAGTTATCTTGGTTGTTGCAACTTTCAACACCTTAAATCCTATTACTGCCAACGAACCTGTATTTTCCGGTACGCCTGAGTTTTTGTAGGAAGCCATGGACATATATGTTCTACCGAAGGTGAGTGTTCCAATACTAAGATTATTTGCTGCCATGTCTGTACCACTGTATCTCTTCTGTAATAATGTACCATAGTCCGGAACTGAATTTGCGTCATACAGCGTTCCATCAAGATATACAGGCTGTAGTACTGCTGGGTCATATTTCAAATTTGCCTGGTATCCGGCTATAACATCGAAATCTTTTACGTTAACTGTTACTTTTATCATCTCTCCAACAGCTGCCTTTGTTTTGTCAACTGTCACATATACTTCGCCTTTTGTAGGCGCTGATGGCTCAGCAGTTGGTGTAGGTGATGCAGCTGGCAAAGTTGGTGTCGGCGACACAGATTTTGTTGGACTAGAAACACTACCGGAATTGATTTCCGGAGCCTGGGTTACTGTGTAACCAGATAACTGTTGTCCATTCCAGTCAAATACCATTGTTCCAACTACCGCGCTTGTCAAGCTTGGTGAATTTTCTAATGTTATCTTTGTTGCAGCGACCTTTAACACTTTAAATCCTATTACAGCCAACGAACCTGTATTCTCCGGTACGCCAGAGTTTTTATACGAGGTTAATGACATGTATGTTCTTCCAAAGGTTAGAGTCCCCTTTGCAAGATCATTTGATGACATGTCTGCGCCGCTGTATCTCTTCTGCAACAACGTTCCGTAATCCGGTACTGATGAACTATCATATAGTGTTCCATCAAGATATACAGGTTGTAATACTGCTGGATCATATTTGATATTTGTCTGATATCCGGATATGGATTCAAAATCTTTTACATTCAGCGTTGCCTTAATTACGTCTCCTACAGTGGCTGTTGTTTTATCTACTGTTACATATACCTGGCCTTTTGATGATGATACTGGTATAGTTGGCGTTGCTGTAGGTGAAGAAATTGGTTTTGTTGGCGTTGCGACAGAAACCTCGCCATAATTTATTTCTTCTGCTTGAATTACCGTATACCCTGACAACTGCTGTCCATCCCAGTCGAATATCATTGTTCCATCTACAGCTCTGGTTAGACTAACTGTATTTTCAAGCATTATCTTGGTAGCAGCAACCTTTAAAACTTTGAATCCGATTACTGCTAATGAACCGTTGGTTTCCGGTGTACCAGAGTTTTTGTAAGCAGTTAACGACATGTAGGTTCTTCCAAAGGTAAGCGTCCCTTTTATAAGATCATTTGAAGTCATATCTGTGCCGCTGTATCTCTTTTGCAATAGTGTCCCGTATTCTGGCACGGAAGAGTCGTCATATGGTGTTCCATCAAGATATACCGGCTTTAACACTGCTGGATCATATTTGATATTTACCTGATATCCAGATACAGACTCAAAATCTTTTACATTCAACGTCGCCTTTATTATCTCCCCAATAGCTGCTTTTGTTTTGTCAACTGTCACAAACACTTCGCCTTTTGAAGATACTACTTCTGTAGCGTTCGGCGTCGGGGTCACTGAATCGGTTGGCGTTGCTGTAGGTGATTCTGATATAGTTGGCGTAACTGTGGAAATATCATCGTCAGAATTAATTTCCTCAGCTTGAGTTACCTTATAACCTGACAACTGTAATCCATTCCAATCAAATATCATTGTTCCGGATACAGCATTTGTTAAGCTCTGTGAATTTTGCAACACTATCTTGGTAGGAGCAACTTTTAACACTTTAAATCCAATTACTGCTAATGATCCAGTGTTTTCAGGTATCCCTGAATTTTTGTAAGAAACCATAGCCATGTAGGATCTTCCAAATGTAAGAGTACCATTAGTAAGATCATTTGCACCCATGTCTGTACCACTGTACCTCTTCTGTAATAATGTACCATAGTCAGGAACTGAATTTGCATCATATGGTGTTCCATCAAGATATACTGGTCTTAGCGCTGATGGGTCATATTTGATATTAACCTGATATCCGCTAACAGACTCAAATTCCTTCACATTTAATGTCGCCTTAATGATCTCTCCAACAGTTGCCTTTGTTTTATCAACTGTCACAAACACTTCGCCTTTTGATGATGTTGATATTGGTTTTGTTGGTGTAGGCGCCAGCGTTGCTGCCGATTTAGTTGGTGTATATGTTGGAGCTAGTGTCACTGCCGGCTTTGTTGGAGTAGCAGCCTTTGTTACTGTTGGTGAAGGAGTTGGAGTATTTTTAGGCGCATATGTAGTAGGTGGATTTGTTACAATACTTCCTCCTGGAACAGAACCTGCAATAAGAACTCCTGATTCAAATACAGCAATTCTCGAATTTTCTACATACTGTGTCGAAGCGCCTGTATATGAGTAGTCATTTGATTGATTAAAATTCGACCAGTCGTTCTTGGCTATTCTGCCCTGGATAGTCACTTCAGATTGCTTTGGCCATTGAGCTCCATTAGGATAGATAACGCCGGAAGAAAGCTTTATTTCAATATACTTATCGGCTTTATCTGTTGCTGGCGCATAATTATTGAATGTTACGGACGTGGATCCAATGCTTACATAGTCTGAATAGTATGTCATTGCTTTATCATTGTCCTTGGTAAAGTAATACCTGATAGTTAACTTGGAAAGATCAATATCACTTGATCCAGTATTTTTTAGCTTAATGTTTGCATAAATCTGATTACAATCACTCCCTGCTCCATTATTGCTATAAAATACTTTCAAACTGCTGGATGTTGCCGCTAATGAAACATTTGATAAAAAGCAACCAAGTAACATTAATGTAGTCAATAATACTGCCATAAATCTTTTAATACTCATATTTATAACCCCCTGCACTTACTTTTATCTTATTAATTTCGACCACTATTCCCTCCTTTTTTTCTGTTTTGATAAACCTTGCGCTTCTTTTTAACTACCCATAAAAATTATTTTTTTATAATCAACAGTCTGACGCCATTTCCTCAGCTAAAACTAGCATCATCAGAATAACCGGCTTATTTATTATACAGAGCTAAATTAAAAGCGCTATTAATCTTATATTTGACAGAGCAAAGTAACGAACGCTTTAACGTTATTTTGTGATATCAAATGTAAAAGATTAATCACTTTTAATATAAGAACAATTCATTTGATCATTAATAATTTGTTTTTAAAATATAAATGGATAAACAATTATCACTCTGCCTAAGGGCGTTTCAAAAAATTCCTTGTTCAAGTTTATACGACGAAAACCCATTATATCAAGTTTTTGAAACGACCAGTTGACCAATTATTTTTTTGATACTACCTAATATAACTAATAAATGTCTATCTTAATTAATGTTTACTTAATTCTATAAATTTACTTTGATATTGTGATAAAAAAAGAAATGTAATCTGCTGTTGAAAATACTTTTGTAACTACAAAGCCGCCTGCATCCCTGTAATTATAATGAGTTTTATCAAGAAAATAATACTTAAAACTAAACGAAGGGAATAATAATGTTGTATAGGTAAACACTGTAGACAATCAATATAAATTTGTTATATATGAAGGAGTTGAATATGTAATATCAGCATAAATTTCACCAATCCTTTACCCACCTACTTCAACTCATATAAGGTTTGCCTAATTTCTGCGGAAAAAACGTAAGAGTACAACTTTGAAATGAGAAGTATAAATTGAAAAACATTGAAGCCATCTAATATAATTATATTTAAATTGAATATCTTTGTCAATACTACGAATTTAAAGGAATTTTTTATTTTTTGGAGTTATTTTATACGACAAAAAAAATAAAAATATGTGTATTTATATAACATATATTTTTTTAAGGGGGGGCTTGTATATGAAAAAAGCTTTTATGGTTATTATGTTAGGAGCTCTTTTAATTTTGGGGCTTATGAACATAAAAAGTTATGCTGCTGCAAATACTTCTGTTGTTGAGGGAATGGTTTATACGCCTGAAGGTGGCGCATTTGTTGAGGGAGAAGAAAATTTTGTTGAAGTTAGACTGGTAGATAGTACAAGTGGGGATGTTTATAATACTTATCCTGAAAGTGATGGCTCCTTTTATTTTACCGAAGCTATCCCGGATGGAAGTTACGACTTGTATGCATATGCTTTTGGTAACAATAGTCCATATTCCAATTCAGAAAAAATAAGCGTTCAGCTGCAAAACGGAGTAGCAATTAATCAAGAGCTGGATCTTACATATCCTGCAGTAAAAGGTACTATATATGAACCATCCGGCGATTTGTATTATCCCGACGCCGATTCCAACGTTTATGTTTACATATACCCGGAAGACAGCAAAACTCCCTTGGAAAAGTGTGAGGTTTTTGATGATGGCACGTATAAGATAAGCGGCGACATTCCGGAAGGCAACTATCTAATAAAAGCAGTTGCTAATGGAAGCTCAAACCCATTTATGAATTCTGAAGCTGAATGGGTAAGTATAACACCAGGTTCAACCTCGGAAACAGACCTAGAGCTCGGAATGCTTTCCATGAGAGGAATGGTGTACACTCCTGATGGAGATAAATTTATCCCAAATGATGATTCAATGGTTTCTGTCTGTTTATATGATGAATCCGATCCGTCCAAACAGTATACTGCTGATGTTAATGACGGCGAGTACAGATTCGGAAGTGAAGTACCTGAAGGAGACTACGGTTTAGTTGCGTTATATGAGGGCTCTGAAAATTTGTCCGATTCAGAATCCATAAGTGTTTCCATAATTCAAGACACGTATTTTGATTGCGATCTTAGCCTTACGTATTCTAGTAACAGATATAGTGTATCAGGTTTTTTAAAGCCAGATTTTACAGTCGCGAATACCAGCGTTTATGCGGGATTTAAAGTAGAAGTTGTGGGAACCGAATATTCTGATGTGACAGACTCTAAAGGATATTTTGAAATGCCTGATATTTTATCCCCTCAGTCAGCATACACATTGAGAATCAGCAAAGCAGGATACCTGACACGAGAAATAAATATTTCAGACATTACTGGAGACAAAACTTTTGGAACTCAGGCCAATCCAGTGCTTGTATGGGCAGGCGATATTCCTAAGAGCGGCTTGCAGGACGGGGTAGTCAATATGGCTGACATTGTAGAACTGTCAAAAGCCTTTAATAGTACAACCAGCAATAATAATTATAACCAAAATGCTGATTTCAATATGGACAACTGTATTAATATGAATGATGTAATAATTATGGCAAAAAATTTCAATAAAAAGTGTGAAGATTATCCTGTTATAAAATAGAGCCAGACTCCGCGCTATATAGAAAATTAAATTTTTCCTCATAATTTTAATTATAATGTTATAATATTAAAAGCTACCTAAAAAATTGGGTAGCTTTTATACATAGATAACCAAATTAAAAATTACTTTTATTATATATTTTGCAATAGACAATTTACATTCATTTTTTATTTTGCAAAATATATACCTTGATTCATAAGTTGCGAAAAGTTCAGCTTTGATAGTAAAATGCAGACAACAATGTTAGCGGCTCTAATGAGAACTTTTCACTTAAAATACGATGTGTGATAGATAGCATATAAACATATTAATCCGCATATCTCTTAAAATGAGTGTTTGTGTTTGGAGTGGCGGAAACCATGCAGCTATGGGCAGAACTTAAATCAATTATTGAATACTCTGTTTTTGATACAAAACTGGAAAAGCTTGCATTAGCGATTTTTGTCATACTGCTTTCATTGGTTATGCGTCAGATCTTTGTAAAGGTAGTTTTCCGGTTTATAAAAAAGATCACTGCAAATGTAGCAGATAGTTTTAACGGATATTTTACCAGTATTTTAGAAACTCCCGTTCGCTTCCTGATTGTTGTTGCAGGAGCTTGGCTGGCAACCTTAATATTGGATCTTCCTGAAAAATCTCAATTTCTGGTAAATCGTATTTTTCGTTCCCTTGTAATCTATACGATTATCAGAGCCTCTTACCAGGTATCAGATTTATTGGTTCTGCTGTTGGAAAAGGTCAATCATAAAAATGACGCTAAGCTGGATAACATGCTTCTGCTCTTTCTCAGGAAAAGTATTAAAGCTTTAATATTGGTTATTGGCTTTGTTACAATTATTCAGGAATGGTATGTTAACATAGGAGGTCTTCTGGCAGGCCTCGGTCTAGGAGGCTTAGCCTTTGCGTTAGCGGCCAAGGATACTGTTGCCAATTTATTTGGCAGTATAACCATAATGTTTGACAAAACTTTTAAAATCGGAGATTGGATTTCGACTTCAGGTATAGAGGGGCTAGTGGAAGAAATTGGTTTTCGCAGCACAAGAATTAGAACCTTTGAGCAAGCAGTCGTCACAATTCCAAACTCGGTAATAAGCAATCAGTCCATTACCAACTGGTCACGTATGGGAAAGCGAAGGCTGACCTTTACAATCAACCTGAAATATAATTATGAGCCATATAAAATAAAGAATTTTTTAGAATACTTCAAAACACATTTAAAGAATCACCCGGAAGTACATCCAGAAACAATTATTGTTCGCTTAGAAAGGTTTGAAAAAGGTTCTATGGGAATTCTATTTTACTTTTTTACACGAACAACTGAATGGGAGAAATATCTTGAGGCTCAGGAAGAAATCAATCTCAAGATTCTGTATAAGCTGGCGGAAATGAATTTGGAACTGGCATAAGTTGCGAAAAGTTCACATTTGATAGTAAAATGCAGACGTATTAACTGCATTTTTAATGTAAAATCTTTTTCGCAACTTATATATCTTCCCATATCTCTGCAGAAAATGCTATGTTTTACCTAAAACTAAGTCCTTGATGCTTTTAGGTACTTCCTCAAAGTGACTGGTCTGCATACTGAAAGTTCCACGTCCCTGTGTTTTGGAGCGTAGGGGTGTTGAGAATCCAAACATTTCAGATAGAGGAGCATTGGCTCTGATCATTTGATAACCTGATCTCCCTTCTATTCCCTCTATCCTGCCCCGTCTGACATTGATCTCGCTTATCCCTTCACCGGTATACTCTTCTGGAACTGATACATCAACTCTCATAATTGGTTCCAACAATACTGGATCCGCTTTTCGGCATCCTTCTTTAAAGGCCATGGAACCGGCGGTACGAAAAGCCATTTCTGAGGAATCCACTTCATGATATGAACCATCTATTAGGGTAACCCGTACATCCACCACATTATATCCTCCAAGGACGCCACAATTCAAAGCATCCCTGATACCAGCTTCAACAGGACCTATATATTCTTTTGGAATAACTCCGCCTGTAATTTTAGAAACAAATTCAAAACCACCACCAAGTATCATGGGTTCAATTTCTAACACACAGTGAGCATATTGGCCACCCCCGCCAGTCTGCTTAACCAACTTACCTTCCGCTTTGACTTTCTTACGGATGGTTTCCTTGTAAGCCACTCTAGGTTTACCAACAATAGCCTCTACATTAAACTCAGTCAACATGCGGTCTACGATTATTTCAAGGTGAAGCTCTCCCATTCCTTCAATAATAGTTTGACCTGTTTCTATATCAGTATGAACCCTAAAAGTAGGATCTTCTTCTGATAATTTACGTAAAGCTATGCTCATTTTATTCTGATCATCCTTGGTCTTAGGCTCAACAGCAACAGCAATCACCGGTTCTGGAAATTCCATCGATTCAAGAATTACAGCATCTTCTTCCGAACATAAGGTGTCTCCTGTTGTTGTGTCCTTTAATCCAATAATAGCTGCAATATCACCAGCATGAACCATTTCAATGTCCTCTCTGATGTTTGCATGCATTTGCAAGATCCTGCCAACCCTCTCTCTTTTGCCTTTGGAGGAATTATACACGTAGGATCCAGCCTTTAATGTTCCAGAATACACTCTAATAAAGCATAACTTACCGATATAACTATCCGTGATAATTTTGAACGCAAGCGCTGAAAATGGTCCCTGGTCATCCGCAAATCTTTCTATTTCAGTTTCTCCATCCGTAGCTGCCCCTTTTATTGGGCCAACATCTAATGGCGATGGAAGATAATCGATCACCGCATCTAACAACTGCTGAACACCTTTATTTTTGTAAGCCGAACCGCAGAGCACCGGAGTTATTGCTGCAGCAATGGTTGCTTCTCGCAGGGCTTCTTTAATCTCTTCAATTGTAAATAACTCTCCTGCAAGATACTTTATCATCAGATCTTCTCTTTGTTCTGCAACTGTTTCCATAAGAATTGCGCGGTATCTATCAACAATATTCATCATATCTTCTGGTATTAATCCCTCTTCTATGACTTTTCCTAAATCATCTCTATAAAAATAAGCCTTTAATGCAATTAGGTCCACTATCCCGCAGAATGAATCTTCCTTACCTATAGGAAGTTGAATCGGTATAGCATTTGTCTTTAACCTTTCCTTCATCATGTTAACACAATTAAAAAAATCTGCTCCTAATATATCCATTTTATTGACGAAAGCAATTCGAGGCACACCATAGTTGTCAGCCTGCCTCCATACTGTTTCAGATTGAGGCTCCACCCCGCCTTTAGCGCAAAATAATGTTACTGAACCATCTAAAACACGCAGTGATCTTTCCACTTCAACTGTAAAGTCTACATGCCCTGGAGTATCAATAATATTAATTCTATACCCTTTCCATTCTGCCGTAGTCGCTGCTGAAGTAATTGTGATACCTCTATCTCGCTCCTGCTTCAAATAGTCCATGACTGCGCTTCCATCATGAACCTCGCCCATACGGTGAAGTCTGCCTGTATAGAACAAAATTCGCTCTGTTGTGGTAGTCTTTCCGGCATCAATATGAGCCATGATGCCAATATTTCTGGTATTCTCCAAACTAAATTGCCTTTTCATACAAATCTCTCCTGTTACGTTTAATATATATAAAAAGCACTATTAATCTTACATTTGACGGAGCAAAATAACGAACGCTTTAACGTTATTTTGTGATAGGCAAATGTAAAAGATTAATTGCTTTTTATATAGCGCGCCTAAAAATAAAAAAGCGGTTAAGTCATTTGTTAATTGACTTAACCGCAGATATTGCTTTTACTCACTCTATGTATATGTTGGTCCGATCAGCCAGATCCAACGCGACATAAATGATGCCGTCCTTTAGGCAATAGGAAATTAAGCCAATGCATATCAGTATTAATGCTTTGGGAAAATAATGTCTTATTATTGTAAAAACATAGCATACATAATCTTTGCATTATCTTAATCCTCCTTTTAATCCAACAAAATAATATCTTTATTGGCGTATTTTATTATAGACACCAACATATTTTTAGGCACACATTTTTTATAATACCACATACTTTCACTGATGTCAAACAAAATTTTCATTATTCGTATCATTTATCCATTCATAGATATAGAACTGTAAAGTTTTTATATAGTTCGGCCTATAGATTCATATTCTTTCAAATTTACCATAATTGTTTTCAGATAATTTTTTATAATTTGTAAAAACTATAATGGGTTTAAAAAATATAATTTGTTGGGAGGTAGAAGAATGGGTATACTTGAATTCTTCGGAATTAATAGCAAAGCGCCTGTAATTAATGCTGATTGCAAATCATCTGGATGTAACGAATGCGGATGTGAAAGTTTTAATGTAGAGCTTGCAGATGAAATATTATATGATAACTATTCAAAAGGTGTTTCGTTTTCAACTGTAGGAGACAAAGTAAAACTGACTTATAGCGGGCTGCTTGCAAAAAGCGGCGCAAATGAAGTATTTGCAGTAGTAGGCTTTGGTGACAACAAAAACTGGCAGAACATCTCAACTTACCCTATGAATAGTACCAACCAACATACGTATGAATTATCTATCCCCGCAAAAGACAATGAGCAGATAAATGTTGTTTTTAAGGACAATTCAGATAACTGGGATAATAATACAGGGAAAAACTATAGCTTTTATATCCAATAATTAATAGGTAGCCGTAAGGCTGCCTATTAATTCTACAACTAAAGCAATGAATTCTACTTTCAAAACATGGTTTTCTATATTCAAATCATTATTAATCTATGATTTTCCTTCTGACATTCCCCATATTTTAATTATTTTGTAATATTTGTTAACTTTTTATTAACCTTCTGCTGTCAGAATTGTTATACAATGACTTTAAAAAGATTATTGTAAATTTTAAGTTACTCATTCAAGGTAGTATCATAAAAAAACTTAGCAACTGGTCGTTTCAAAAACTTGATATAATAGGTTTTAGTGATATAAACTTGAACAAGGAATTTTTTGAAACGCCCTAATAAGATAAAACCCTTAATTTTACTATAAAATCAAATAGGTGAAATAATGAATAAATGCTTAGTTATTTGTATTTTAATTGCATTAATGATTTTATGCTCATGCTCAAATACCCCGGCGCCTGCCAAACGATCTCCAAAAAGCAGCGCTCTACATCCAACTGCCAAAATTGTAACACAAAGTAAAAGTGGCTCCTCATTAAAAGTAAAGTATATAATACTAAGAAATATCCCAACTAATCAGGAAGTTAAAAATGATAACCAATATCTTATAAAAGAATTCCTACAATACATAAAGTCACAGTCATATTCAAAGAACACTGAGAAATGGGACAAAGAATACACCGTAAAGCTAATGGGACAAGATGAACAGCCTATCGTTGAAATCACCTTTGGTGGAAGATCAATTGACTTTGACAGAGATTTAATTTTTGACGGAATTTCTATAAAGAGAGGGACTTATGAAGTAGAAGAATGGGTTGAAGACTATTTACGAAACTACTATAGTGGTCAAATACTAAATCCTTCCTTAATAAAGCTTCCGGCGAGTATGAAAATTAATGATGAATATACAGCAGAAGATTTGATTGACCATGGCTCTACAAAAATTAGCAACTACGATCTAATTCCTCAATTGACAGATTTTTTTAACTCAAACATTATTAATAAAGATTTCAATATAATTGATTATAGAGTAATCCATAGTTTAAAGGATATGGACTTGGAAGTAGAATCT
>JAUZPS010000679.1 GCA_030705945.1 Bacillota bacterium | reverse complement strand
GTCGTTGAAGTCGCCAACGACACTCACCTGATCAGCTTTACCTCTATATACAAAACAATCCTTATCATCTTCTATTATGGGATAATTTTCTTCATTTAATTTACATAAATTGTTATTTGTAACCATTTTAAATATCCTCCAATTAATTGTGGGCTATATAAAAAGCAATTAATCTTTTACATTTGCCTATCGCAAAATAACGTTAAAGCGTTCGTTATTTTGCTCCGTCAAATGTAAGATTAATAGTGCTTTTTATATAATTAAATATTTTTCTAAATTAAAAGTGACAGAACTTTAAATTTATTTTATATTTCATTTGTTAAATTGATATTTAATAAATGTTAATATTGTCATTTCAGAAGTTATTTTTTTCAACATTCCCAAGTTTCAACCTTTGTATGTTAATTATTTTTAACATAATCCTTACAATTTCATGATTTATGTTTCCTTAAAAGAAAAATATAATTGACCTGTAAAAATCAATTTTATTATTTTATTTTAAAGGAGGCACACAAACATGTTAATTACTCGCAACAAGAAACTCTTATCTTTTGTAACTTCTGCGGCTATGGCTCTAACAATCACTATGAGCGTTATTCCTGTATCCGCTTTAGACGCTGTAAACAAGCCATTTGATGTGGTAGCAACAATCAATGGTGACACAAAAACCCAGATGGGTCTTACCTGGTTTACAAATCCAGGATCAGCAAATTCTGTTCTTCAGGTCATCGAAGGCAATAATAAGACGGCAAGTGATTTTACTGGCGGGGTTTTGAAAGAATACACAGATACCAAGTCAGCGCTAAACAATATAGCATATGACACTAATGTAACAAAATCCTATGAAGATCATAAAGCTTTAGCTACAGGGCTTAAACCAAATACAACGTACTCTTACCGGGTTGGAAACGATACAGACGGCTGGAGCGAAATTGGTACATTTACAACCGCTATGCAGGAAAACAGCTCCTTCAATTTCATTTATCTGACGGATACTCAGGCTCAGAATACTTCACAATTCGGCATTTCAAAAAATACTATTCATCAGGCTATTACAAAAGTACCTAGCGCCAAATTTATATTGGAACCCGGTGATTTGATTGAAACATCCACAACTGGTGGACGTGAATGGGAATGGGAACAGTACTTCTCCACAAATCAGGATGTGTTTTATAACATCCCATTCGCCCCAGCTATAGGCAACCATGATAACAATAACAACTGGAATTTTTCAAATCACTTCAATACAGCCTCCCTGCCATCAGGAATGACTGCCGCAAAGCCAGGCACCGTATACTCCTTCGAATACGGAAACGCTCTCTTTATGGTATTGAACTATGAAGTTTACAATTCATCAAGTGATTTAGACGCTATGGCAAACTGGATGAAATCTGTAGCCAGCAGTTCAAATAAAAAGTGGAAAATAGCTGTTTTCCATAAAGCAATGTACACAGGAAGCGGAAGTCACCAAAGCGATTCAGACGCAAAGATAATCCGCGGCAAATTCGCGCCATTATTTGACGAACTTCATATAGACATGGCAATCCAGGGTCATGACCACATATATGAAGTAATCGGTCCTGTTAAAAACAGCAAGCTCGTTTCCGGAGAGGTATCGGGGGTAACTTCCGATACAGCTATAGATCCGAAAGGAAATGGTAAAAAAGGCGGTACTTTTGATGTTACTCAGGGAACTTTGTACTTCTTGAATGGAGCAGCAGGAAGCAAATTCTATTATCCAAGATCAGAATCTGAAATGAACGCAGCTCAAAGTTCTACAAGGTATTGATAATTACTACAGCCTATTTACAGGGAAATTCGATCAGTCACAAAAACAAACCTTCAGCAATATCTGTGTAAGCAATGACTCCATAAAAGTTGATACATACCTTGTAGATACAGCATCCGGCCAACTGGTTAGCGAAAATCCATGGGACAGTTACCAAATAATAAAAAACACAACAATTGGAGTTAGCTCTGAACAAACTAATCCAGGCAAAGATGTATCAGTCAATGTTTCATTTAATAATTTAACAAATGTTTCCGGTATTAAGACTAAATTGACCTATGACGCAAGCAAACTTACCTTAAAGAAGGTTGAATTAAATTCAAAATTAAGCGCAAACGCGGTTAATACAAATATCCCAGGAGAAATTTATTTCAACGGAATAAACGCTGATGGAATTTCTGCTCCATCTTTTGACGCGGCAACTTTGACATTTACTGTTAATAAAGATATCGAAGCTTCCAGCCTTCCTTTGGCTCTGCCTGTCAATGTTGCTTTGGCTGAAGCTTGTGACTCGGACCTTCAGAATGGTACGCTCTCAGCTTCAAATGGAACAATAACAGTAAACCCAACAGTACTTCCTGTAGCATCAAAT
>JAUZPS010000678.1 GCA_030705945.1 Bacillota bacterium | reverse complement strand
TTACATTAAAATGCAGTTAATACGTCTGCATTTTGCTATCAAAGCTGAACTTTTCACAACTTATGAATCAAGGTATATATTTTGCAATATAAAAAATGGATGTAAATGTTTATTGCAAAATAGTTATCTAATTCTATTATATTTCTATAGTTAAATTTTTTCAATGTTGTTAAGGTATATAAAAAGCACTATTAATCTTACATTTGACGGAGCAAAATAACGAACGCTTTAACGTTATTTTGTGATAGGCAAATGTAAAAGATTAATTGCTTTTTATATAGACAACTATTTTGCAATAAACATTTACATCCATTTTTTATATTGCAAAATATATACCTTGATTCATAAGTTGTGAAAAGTTCATCTTTGATAGCAAAATGCAGACGTATTAACTGCGTTTTAATGTAAAATCTTTTTCGCAACTTATATATAAATAGAGAAATAAGGAGGAAATTATGTTTACAACTAGAGCTTTAAAAAAATCAGTTTTATTTTTTTTGATGTTGTTTTTCATTTCAACCTTTCCTGAAGTAAATATTAGCGCAGCAGGAACTGTAAGCTTGAGAGGTTATATTGGAAATGACAACAATACTTCAATAGAGGGCGCGTCGATAGAACTTACAGGAACACAATATTCTGCGGTAACAGACAGCAGTGGCTATTTCAATATATCCGGAGTACCATTTAACCAATCATACAGCATAAAAATTACAAAATCCAATTATTTAACAAGACTTATTTCAAATATATCATTTACAGGCGATGCTCAGCTTGGAACGCAATCAGCGCCGGTAACTATGTGGATTGGAGATATAACGAAGGACGATGCTATCAATATGGCGGACATTATTGAGTTAGGAAAATACTTTAACAGAACATCAGCAAGTCCTGATTTCAATAATAACGTTGATATAAATGGCGATGGTTCCATTAATATGTCTGACGTAATATTAATAGCAAGACACTTTGGTAGAACTTCAAATGATTATCCTGAAGTAAATCCGGTTTTCACATCAGTTTCACCGAGCCCTACAATTAATCCTACTTCAACTCCGACAACAGCTCCTACATATACTCCCACTCCTACCCAAGGAACATCAGCTGAAGACAGATATTTTCCAGCGGGTACTTCGAAGACAGATTTGATTGCAAAAGCTAAAGCTATGAAAGTAAGCGAGACAAAAGCTCTGATGAAAAAACAGATTGACGAGCACTGGGATCTGCTGGTAAGTGTTTGCGGCTTTAAAAGCAAAGAAACTGCATACGCATTCTTCTTCGGCTTTGCAACACGCGAGTCAACCTTCAGAGCAGAGACTGAAACAGGCGGCGGTTCGGCTCACTCATTTGGTCCTATCCAGACAGCTGAAACTGCCTTCGCAAATGCTAATCCGTCATATATGCCTGAAACAAATGTTCCTGAAATGTTCCAGTATGACTATAAGGATGATACTTTCTATGATGTTGGAATTTCGGTTCATATGGGAATAAGGCATTTCCTGCATTTTGCTAGGCTCGCAAAGGAAAAATACAGCGGAGTGGAAGTCTTAAGACATGGACTTATGGGCTTTAATACAGGCTGGATAGATGGAAGCGACCCTAGCTGGATAGCTCAATATGCTGACGAAATCGCTTCAGCGGCTGGTTGGTACCTAACTAATAATCACTTATCAGACGATGAATTTACATGGGATATGGATCCAAGGATAAACAGAAGCAATCCTTGGGGTTGGTATTAAGGTTTGAGTAAGTTATAAATAAAAATAATTAATAGCAATAAAAAACAGCAGAAATTTTCATTGTTTATGAATGTCTGCTGTTTTTTTATAGTTCAATTTAGGTAGGTATCAAAAAAACTTTTATATTTGGCGTTCTATAAATAACCAAATATATAATTAGTTTTATGCTTATTTTCAAATAATACAAAACACGTATTAAAGGTTTTCATAAAAAATCCGAAATAAACTTTATATTTCCGGACTTAAAATGACAATTGTCTTCGAATAAATTTTATGATTAAATATTTAGTAGCTATTGTTTATTTAGATCTTTAAATTTATAATTAGCTCTATATATTGTGATATACATTTTACATAATATATAAACCTTATATATTAGCATTTTAAAAGTATTATAATAGTATTATAATAGCATTATTTTATATAAGCATTTATGTTATATGCGTTTATATAAGCATTTGAAATAACGAAACATATACTTTATTCATAAATCATTAAAAATAATACTACAGCAATTGAAGGGCCTTTGACTACATTTTAATATATAAATAATATATAAATAATATATAAATATATAATTTTTTCACGATTTACATAGATAAAATCAAATAATGATTGTTGAGGGAAAATTATGCTTTTTATTTCAGCTATACT
>JAUZPS010000677.1 GCA_030705945.1 Bacillota bacterium | reverse complement strand
TTTTTAACTTCTGCTTTGAAATCATTTGGCGCAAGCTTTGTTTTAGATACTATTTTGTCTTTGTTCTTATAATCTTTCAGCGCTATAAAAGATTCGCCGTCTTTGTTACTTGAAACAAAGTAATCCTTATGGATTGATGGAATTCTTATATGTACAAAAGAATCAGTAGAACCAGCCCCTGTATCATTTAATACTTTTGCTATTTTATTATTGTCAGAACTAGCCTGAATTTCATCAGTCGGAAGGTATCCACCTACCTCATTAACCATCCATTTGCCATTCAAGTACTCAACAGTAAATGAACCATAAACGGTTCCTGAGTTTTTGTCTATAATAGGTACTTCCCAATAGAACTTACCGTTCTTAACAAGGTCAATAACCTTATTATTATTTGATAGTGAATCTAATATATCCTTTTCAGATGCAATCATTACCTTGTATGGAGTTCCATATACTAATGAATCCGCAGTTAATCCAGCAAATTGTTTTGATCCAGATTTCAAATCAAGGATTATTTCTTTTGCATTGCTATTGTTAATTACGTCTTGTACCACAGCTGCTTCAGAATGTTTAGACAATTTATTGTTTTCAAATGCAGCGTCATTGCCATTAGCTTGCGCAAATCCGGCTACGCTCATAAAAATCGAAAATACAAAAAACACAGTAAGCGCAAATACTTTCTTCATAATTTTAGTCCCCCTTTATTTATTTAAAAGTAACAGTATCTGTCCAGTTAAAGCTTGAGTTGCTTACATAGCCGGAGTATGAGTAATAATGCTCTGCCCCATCCGAAGGATCATTGATATAAACCCCTTGTGTTGAGCCGGATTCATAGTATCCTTTCATAGCATGAACATGGCCATTGCCGGTCAAATTGCCACTTCCATCCTTCCAGCCTATCCTAGAGTATATAGGACCTCTTCTTCCAATCTGAGTCTTGACATCAGCAAAAGATATTGAAGAGGTATGATTGGTACCGTTTATTCCACAATAGGAATTAACGTAATGAATTGCAAGATCTGCTCCGGAACCTGGCGCCGCAACATCAAAATTGGTTGTACTATGTGTATAGTCCTGCGCTATCGCATCTCTGTAATTATTTACATCATCGTTAAAGTATGAAACAATCATTGCTATGGAAGTAGCCCAGCAAAGGTTGCCATATGGCTGTTGAGTATACGCGCGGACATTAAGATTTGTATTATGTAATTGGGCGCGGGAACTTATTGTCGAAGCAGACAATGCATAATCATAAAGATAAACTTCATCGACCTTGCCGCTGAAATATTCACTTACACCGTCAACACCTGCAACTTCCAACGCTTTTGTATTTGAAGCATTCATTGCATAACCAGATGCTACAAGCGATCCGTCAACATATAAATATCTTTTATTTGCTGCGCCATCCTGAACTGCTGCAACAAAATGCCAACCATCTGTCACACTCGAACCAATGATGTTTTGAACAGTCGGATTGTTAGCGCCACCAAAGCACCACTTGTTGTCACCTGTTATCCAAATACCATACCAAGAAGAGCAGACTGATAGACTTCCTCCTCCTTTAGTAACAACCCCCTGCCACCGTGACTGATTCCATGTATTCCTTTTAACCCATGCAGTCAACGTAAAGCTTCCTGTACTGGTAAAATTGTATGTACTTTTGTTAGGAATATTAACATTATCATTGTAATTATTATCAAACCTAAGACCATAATAATCATAGTTCCAAATCCAATTCCAAGCAGGGTTTGAATAATTGGTGCTTAGAGTTCCCGTATTTCCATTCCCACTGCTATCAACCAGCGAAGTGCCCGAGCCTGCATCAAAATACCAGCACCCTACGGTTGAAGCTGCATTTACTGTAAGCGCTGCCTGACTAAAAAGAAATACTATTGCCAAAAATAGAGCTGAAATCTTTTTTATCCTTCTCATCTTCTCGTTCATTTCAATTATCCTCCCTTGTAATATTTAGTAGGTATAAAACACTTTATATACCAATTTATATTATATATTTTAATATATGGAAATTCAAGTATTTTGTAGAAATTTGGGCTCTGTTGTAAAAATCAATCACCTGAATGTAATGACACCATAAGTTTAATGACTGGAGGTCTTGCGATAGTAAAACGAATTGTTGAGCTGTATGACGGCAAAATAGAAGTAAAAAGTGAACTCTCGAAAGGAAGTTTGTTTATAGTTACGCTACCTGATATCTAAGTTTTCATTCATTTTTAATAGAACTTTTCTATATATCTCAATTTCCTCATCGGTTATATTATTTAGCAATCTTTGGAAGGCCGATTCAATAATAGGTAATATCTGTTCTTTTAGCTCTTGTCCTTTATTTGTTATAGAAATGATAAATGCTCGTCTGTCTTGTTTGTCAATCT
>JAUZPS010000676.1 GCA_030705945.1 Bacillota bacterium | reverse complement strand
GTAATAATGTTCAACACTTTACAACAATTCTAAACCGAATCGGAATTTCTGATTTTGAAGTTTGCGATGATGAAAAAGGAATTTGGGTTATATTCAAAAAGATAAATAATTAATGGTTGAGATGAGGTGTTATCATGAAGATAAGTAGCGAGACTAGGATAAAAGAGATTATAGAAAAACATCCCCAAGCCCTGTCTATATTTGCTCAATGCGGGTTTGACGCAGAAAACGAAGAAATTTTAATAGAAGAAATAGGGACTTTAATGTTAGGGACTGTTCTTAAAGTAAAAGACATCAATCAAGAGATTTTTATTAATTTGCTTGAAGAAAAAATACAGCTAGAAATTGATGAAAAAAGCGCTCAGATTAACGAGACGCCACGGAAGATTAATTTTATAGGTTATACATATTGTCCATTGAAGCTTACCTTCAAGGACTCATTTGAAGAGACATACCAAAAATATCTCGCCGATACGAATGATACAAGTTTTAAGTACTATGTTCCGTCAGGTTGTGTAAGTGAAGACCCATATGAAGATTTATGGAAGGTAGAAAAAATTGACCAACTTCCTGATATAATAGCCAGCGTTGGATTTGGAGACTTTTTCAGGAGAGAATTTGTAGAAAAGTTCGTAAATAAAGGTTATTTTAAAGCTGTTCCATATCGTAAAATGCATAAAGAATTCATTTTGGCCGGAATCATTGATCCCAAATACTGCTATACTGTATATTCGGCATTTCCTCTGGTAATTCTCATTGATAGAAAAAAGCTTGGCAATCTCCCTGTTCCAGAACGCTGGAGCGATTTGTTAAACCCAGAGTATGCTGATAATATCATCTTAGGAGCGTCACATGGGGATATACATGAAGAGCTGCTTCTTTATATGTACAAAGATCATGGAGAAGAAGGAATTATTAAGCTTGCTCCAAATATAAAAACAGGATGGCACGCTTCACAGATGGCAAAAGTTGCGGGTTCAAACAGCAAAGAAGGAGCCGCGATTTACGTAATCCCATGGATGTTTGCAAAGTCCTGTCCTAGAACTGATAATACAAAAATAATCTGGCCTTCAGACGGAGCCATTATAACACCTAATTATATGTTGGTGAAAGAAACTGCAGTTGATAAATACAGTATGTTTATTGATTTTCTTACAAGTCCTCTTTATGGACAAAAATCCGCAGATAATTATTTTCCGGCAATAAACGCCGAAGTTAATAATAAATTGCCCGAAGGCGCAAGCTTCAAATGGTTGGGGTGGGATTATATAAGAACTCATTCAATAGATGATCTTAAAAATTATGTAGTTGAAGTTTTTCAAAAGCATTGGAAGGGGCAAAAACAATTTAAGGAGATGGTCATATGAGGTTGATTACTGTATCTGGGCCGCCATCTTCCGGCAAAACCTCTGTTATTTTAAAGACGTTGGAATATCTTAAGGCTGGTGGCCAAAAAATTGGAATGGTCAAATTCGATTGTTTGTCAACCTATGATGATATTCTGTATAAAAAGGCTGAAGTTCCTGTGATTGTCGGACTATCCGGAAACTTATGCCCGGACCATTTTTTTATCAGTAATATAGAGGATTGCGTGTCCTGGGGGACCAAACATAATTTTGATTTTTTGATAAGCGAAAGCGCAGGGTTGTGCAACCGCTGTTCTCCGCATATAAAAGAAATATTGGCTGTATGTGTTATCGACTGTCTTTCAGGCGTCAACACGCCAAAAAAAATTGGGCCAATGCTTAAGTTATCTGATATTGTGGTTGTGACTAAAGGTGATATAGTTTCACAGGCAGAAAGAGAAGTTTTTTCGTTTAAGGTTAAGCAGGCAAATCCAAAGGCTTCCATAATTTTTGTAAACGGTATAACAGGTCAGGGAGCTTTTGATCTAAGCGTTAAACTGAAAAACGCGGCGGATATAGGAAACCTTGAAGGCAGGCGCCTGCGGTTTTCAATGCCTGCTGCTCTATGCTCATATTGTCTTGGGGAGACTCGAATAGGTGAGAACTACCAAACAGGAAACTTAAAGAAAATGAATTTTGAGGATGTGATCTGATGAGGGAATATATACTTACAAATACATTAGATGAAATATTTAACAAATATTCTTATGCGGCTGATTTCTTTACCTCTTTTGGCATAAAAAGCATTGACACGAAGCTTACAATAATTGATTTCTTAGATACTTTAGAAGATGAAATCATCGAAAGCTGCGGTATGGAACGCGCTCAGATGATTGATAACTTTGCGGCATTTATGAAAAAAATGAATACGTTAAAGCTCAAAGCGCGTTTTAACTTAAAAGAGATTACTGTTAGAGGTGGATATGATAAATCCGGTAATAAGGAAAACACAACATTAACAATGAAGCCTGGCGAGATTATTTGCATTGTTGGTCC
>JAUZPS010000675.1 GCA_030705945.1 Bacillota bacterium | reverse complement strand
ATCTATAGCCCCTCTGTTGAGGTAAATGCTGATTACCCGGATAACACATATATTTAGCGAGCTTCATTATTTTGCGTTTATCTGCATGCGCTGCCATTAAGATAGTCAAATTTTAAACCTTGGCGCTTTTTTTCCATAGTCATCTTTTCTTCTATCATATCATGTATTTTCCACCAGCTGGTTCCCCAATTGCAGAAAAGGCTTCTTTCTTTAGGCGCTCGGCCAATTAACCGCTGAATTATTATATCTGGTGAAAGATACTCCAGAAATGAAATAGTTCTATCAATATATTCTTCTAGTGATACAGGTTCGATAACACCCTTATTATATAGATCGCCAAGGCCTGTTCCTTCAAGTATATACATAGAGTGACATTTTACCTGTTTAACGCCTAATGCGCTAATAATTTTAGCTCCTTCAACAACATCCTCCATATTATCCATAGGCAGGTCAACTATATAATGAGCGCATACATCCAGATCATGCTTGTTGATATTTAATGACGCATCAATAAATTCAGCAAGTGTATGTCCTCGTTTTATCATATTAAGGGTGTGGTAATTAACAGTTTGAAGTCCTAGTTCAATGACAATATCAATACCATACTCATTTTTTATGCTTTGTAAAAAAGACAGCTGTTCATCACTTACGCAATCAGGTCTTGTCGAAATATATATTGACACAACATTTGGAACGCATGAATCATATATATACTCCTTAAACTTATTGATAGGCAGGTATGTATTGGTAAAATTCTGAAAATATACAATAAACTTTTCAGCCTTATAATTTGCGCCGATATACTTAGAATTTATATTGATTTGCTCTTTAACGCTAATTTGATTGGACAGGTTTTCAAAGCCAGCCCCTTCCTCACCGCAAAAAAGACAACCGTCAGTTCCTATTTTTCCATCCCGGTTAGGACAAGTCACAGGTATATTTACCGGGAGCTTATATACCTTTGCCTTATATTTTTCTTTTAGATAATCCGAAAACCTGTTATACAACATATAAAAAATGTCCTTTACCGATAACGCATTTGATCAGATACCGATCTGTAAAGTTTTACGGTTCTGTATCTGTAGATCTTTGACCTAATTATCTTTATTTTTCTTTAAAAAGTTCTGTTGTTCCGTCACAGAATTGTTCACCTGTTCATACACCGCTATTAGAGGCAAGCCCGTCTTTCTGGCTATCTCTCTGCAGTCTTCATATTCGGGAGCAACCTTTTTAATATCCCCCATGGATGATAATTTAACCCTCACATCACCAAGTTGAGTATTTACCTTAACAACTTCCCTGTCCATACAATATCTGCTCACAATACTTCTTCTAACACCTATAGTAGAAGTCTCTTTTAATATAATATCAACAAATTTTTCTTCATCGCCTTTTTTGCACAATACCGATAATATATAAGCTGGACGGTTTTTCTTCATATATATTGATGTATAAAAAACATCCAAAGCGCCGTTTTCCAAAAGTCTTTCCATGGTAAATCCAAGAATTTCGGAAGTTGTGTCATCTATATTGGTTTCTAACAAAGCAATCTCTTCCAAAAGACTATCATGACCTAATATATTTCCCATAACAACCCTTAACGCGTTGAATCTGCCTGTCTCTCTCTTTCCAAAACCATATCCGACCTTATCTATGATCATTATAGGCATGCTTCCGAAATTTCTGCACAGGGTTTTGATAATTCCTGCCCCTGTGGGAGTAATAAGCTCAGTGTTCACATCATCAATAATCAACGGAATTTGAGAGTTTGCCAAAATTTCCATCACCGCTGGAACGGGAACCGGAATCACGCCATGAGCGCACTCTATAAAACCTTGTCCATCATGAAGGGGCGAACAATAAACTTCCTTTATTCCAAGCAAGTCAAGACAAATGGCTGTCCCTACTATATCTACAATGGAGTCAACAGCTCCCACCTCATGAAAGTGAACTTCATCGATCCCTTTGTTATGAACCTTTGCTTCAGCCCTGGCAATCTCTCTGAAAACCTTCTTACTAAGATCTTTTACACTTTGCTTCAAAGTACTGGCATCAATAAGCAGCTCTATGTCCAGCAGGTTTCTTGCATTTTGTTGATGGTCGTTATCTGCTTGATTACCCGAATGATCATGGAGGTTACTTGTTCCATGAATATTCAAATCACTATGTATATGATTATGTTCATTATTATGATCATGTTGATGATAATGTTGATGATCGCGCTCATGTTCATGGTGAAAATGATTATTATCTGGATGATTGTGTTGATTGTGATTGTGATTATGGTTATCGCCCTGGCTGTGAGTTGAAGGTTCATTTGAAAAATGCCCCTGTTGCTCCATCCGCTTAACCAAGCTGTCATATTCATTGTTAATAATCACATGAAAATTTGTTCCTGCAATT
>JAUZPS010000674.1 GCA_030705945.1 Bacillota bacterium | reverse complement strand
TCAAGTTTATATGACTAAAACCCATTATATCAAGCTTTTGAAACGTCCAGTTGCTAAGTTTTTTTGATACCTACCTAAAATTAAAAATAAAATTCTTTTTCGCAACTTATATAGATAAGTTACGAAAAAGATTTTACATTAAAAATGCAGTTAATACGTCTGCATTTTACTATCAAAGCTGAAATTTTCGCAACTTATGAATCAAGGTATATATTTTGCAATATAAAAAATGGATGTAAAATGTTTATTGCAAAATATATAGAACAATTATAGAATTATGATTATTCTAATTTTCCACAACGCTACTTTCAGATTCAAATTTATGAAATCGCGAGCCTTGAAATGTAAGTATTCCCCATTCGTGTTCCGTAATACTTCTAAAAACACGGCTGCTTACAGTTAATTTAATCATGCTTCCTGTTTCTAACTGAAATTTCAGTATTAATGTTTTAACTGTTGAATCGCCTCCATCTAAATTATTATGAGTATCAATACTTATTTTTTCAATCAGCTTTGCATTAGTAGTCATAATTGGCGCATTTTCATTTTTGAAATATGTTGAAGCCCCTTGAAAGATGATAATAATTCCAGCTAAACATATAAGTAATACTATAAAAATTTCCATCACAATTCACCCACCTGACCGACCAAAAGATTAGGTATCTATAGCCTTTTTATAAATACACTAGTTTCAAGCCCGAACTCATCTATCAGTTTTTCAACAAAACTCCAGCCTATTTTTCTGTAATAACCACTTGCATGTTCTGTTCTCAAATACAAAGTATCATATCCAAATCTATGAGCAATAGCTTCAATTTCCTTTATTAAAACTTTACCAATTCCTTTGTTCCTATATTCTTTGTCAACATAAAGGCCTGCCAGCCATGGAGTATATTCCCTAGGCTTCAGATCATTTACAACTAACGATGCAGCGCCAATACAAGTTTTATCTTCAACAACTACTATCGTTATAGGCAAAGCTTCTTTTCCTCTTTGCCAAAACCCGCTTTCCACCCTTTCGTAGGAAATTCCTGGTCTTATTCCTTTAATAAATTCATTATATATCCATTTTACAACGGTATCTATATATTGCTTATTTTCACATAAATATTCTATCCTCATACAATCCCCACATTACATTATTCTTTTGAACGGTATGTCATATCAAGAAGCTTTTCAATTATTTTTATATTCCTTAAAGTTTCGTCAAGTCCTATTAAAGGTTCTCCGCGTTCTAATATTGAAGATGCAAAGTCTTCAATTTCCAATACATATCGCTGGCAAGGTTCTATATCAATTTCTTCTTCTGATTGGTCATTTCGTAATATAATTTTACCTGCATTATCAGAAAAGGTATCAGGTATAAGAATAGTTCCATTGGTTCCGCTTATCTGTGACATCTGGTTCAGATATCCGTCAAAACCACAACTGATATCTGCAATGACTTCGTTTTCATATTTTAAAACCGCGTTAAACCTCAAATCAACGCCATTTTTAAGAACGCATTCCGCCTGCATCGATATGGGCTCAGAATTTAATATCATACCAATAAGGTTAATCGGATAGCACCCTATATCCAATAATGCTCCTCCGCCTTGTGAAATATCCCAGCGATAGTCATTATCCCTGTTTAACACAAAGCTAAAAGAAGAGTATATATGTTTTATTTGTCCGATTACATTGCTTTCGATCAATTCAATTATTTTTTTAGTTCTTGTAGTATACCTGTACATGAACGCTTCCATGAGTTTCACGCCGTTTTTATTACATTCTTCTATCATCTCAATACAATCTTTTGAATTTATTGAAATAGGCTTTTCGCATAAAACGTGCTTCCCTTTTCGAGCAGCTTTAATAACCCATTCTTTATGGAGTCCATTAGGAAGTGGTATATAAACCGCCTGTACATCGGGATCATTTAAAAGACTTTCATAATCATTATAAGTTTTAATATTGTCATATAATTGACTGCACTCATTTAGTTTTTCGGGATCCTTTGTTGCTATTGCATGGAGTATGGAATTCCTTGATGCAGTTATTGCAGGAATAACAGACTTTTTAGCAATTCTCGCGTATCCAAGAATTCCCCACCTGACTTTTGATATCGACATGATAATTCTCCTCACAATAGAAACCTCTATTATATTTACCAGCTCAAGTAGAGGTTTCCTTCTTAATTACTCAACTTTCCCACTTCAAATCAAGCATCCGTAAAACCGGCTATAAATTCATCTACATTTGAGTATCAAATGTAAACTTAGTTTTATTCATTAAATATCCTCTTTCAATAGAGTCTCTTTACAGAGTTGCAGCATTTTCAACTGATCTTCAGACAATTCCGGATACTTTAATTAAAGCTTTTTAAGCTGCTGAATTATTATATCGGAGATCATAGATCTGGCAAACCACTTCTTGTC
>JAUZPS010000673.1 GCA_030705945.1 Bacillota bacterium | reverse complement strand
TCAGGAAAAGGCTATGAAAGCCCCGGTTAAAATGCTCATTCCTATGGTTTTGTTTATTTTTCCAACCCTGTTTTCCGTATTGATTGGGCCTGTTCTTATAAAGGTTGTTAATGTATTTATGAAGTAGACGCAATATAATTTCAAATGAACTTTCTTGTAAGATATAATATAAATTCAAATAAAAAGCCGCTGTTTAAGCGGTTTTTTTGATGGCTTTTATTAAACTTTTTATAGACTATTATAAGGACTCATTATTAAACTTTTTTATAGATAATATAGAGACCAAAGAATATACGTTAGACTTATTTGCTGTAGATATTATTAAAATTAATTTTTATTATACACCCGCATAGCAGAGTTGTTCCCTTAGAGCATCCTGTAGGACATTAATAACAGGATTTTTAGCCGAAATTTCTGATAAATCACTGCTGACCGCGCAAAAGTGAAAGTTAAATTTTTGGTCAACTATTCCTTTTAAAATATTAACCAAGGTTTCATCTTTTAAATTTAACCAAAAAGAAATATCATCATTAGAAGAATTCGCATTATTTGATAACGCAATGTTAAAGCCCATATGATCATATTCTTGTATATATAAGGGTGATATATCCAGTCTTTCTTTTCTGTTCAAATTCAGCACATACTTTTTTTCAATTTTGCTAAGTACTATAAAATCCGGTTTGCTATCATCTAAAAGTATACAATCAAAAGAGTTGACGCTCATGTCTTTTGCCCATTCTTTTATTCTTTCATTTGATACCATTGGGACACCTCTTTTTTGATATTTATAACTATATATATTATACATTATTTAGCTGTTTTCCTGCAAAGGGAATGGTAAATTGATTTAATTTTTTAAGGGCAGTTTGAGGAGTTGTTGGCGATTTAGTTTACCCAGTCTCAATTAGAAATATATTTTTTATTGATCTGATGATATAATGTACATTAGATTGTATTTAATTGGTATTAGGTAATTGGAAAAGAAATGATTAATAAAGATGATCGATTTATGGAATTAATGAAAATAGCGTGTTTGGATGTATATTATTACGAAAATTTTGCAAAAGCGTGTTGTGTCGTTTTTGAAAATGGTAATGATGAGAAAATCATATCAGAAAATTATGAAATTCTTTGATTATATTTGATATTATTACCATTATAAATTAAAATATAAACAAAAATACTATTATGGGGGTGTTAAGTAATAATGACTGACTTATCAAACTATAAATATGACGGTGATGGAAAATTTAAACTGTCCAAAATTATAACTGATGATACAGGAAAGTTTGAATCAAAGGAACAGGCGGAGAAAAAATTAAATGCTAATGTATCATGTATGAAGGATCTGCAGAGTAGATTATATGCCCATGATAAGTATGCTTTGCTGCTGATATTCCAAGCGATGGATACTGCTGGAAAGGATGGAGCTATTAAGCATGTAATGAGCGGTCTTAATCCCCAAGGTACCCAAGTTTACTGCTTTAAGCAGCCATCTTCAGGAGAACTTGATCATGATTATCTTTGGAGAGTGAATAAATGTCTTCCTGAAAGAGGAAGGATTGGTATTTTTAATAGATCATATTATGAGGAAGTTCTTGTTGTAAAGGTACACAATCTTGTTGAAAATCAAAAAATTCCCGAGAAGTTAATTAAGGATGATATCTGGAAAAAAAGGTATCACCAGATAAGAAACTATGAAAAGTATCTTTATGAAAATGGTATTATACCTATCAAATTTTATCTGCATATATCAAAAGAAGAACAGAAGAAGAGACTGCTTGAAAGAATAGAAGACAGCTCGAAAAATTGGAAATTCTCCGAAGCTGATATTAAGGAACGCGAGTACTGGGACGACTATCAGAAATGCTACGAAGAGGCTATAAATGAAACAGGTACGGAATATGCCCCATGGTATATAATCCCTTCTGACAAGAAGTGGTATGCCAGATATATGATCTCCGAAATAATAATTCAGCAGCTTAAAAAGCTTAAATTAAAGTATCCGGAATTGTCGGAAGATCAGTTGAAAATGCTGCAACTCTGTAAAGAGACTCTATTGAAAGAGGATATTTAATGAATAAAACTAAGTTTACATTTGATTATCTATAAGTATTTAGGGCGTTTCAAAAATTCATTGTTCAAGTTTATACGTCGAAAACCCATTATATGAAGTTTTTGAAACGCCCAGTTGCTAAGTTTTTTTGATACTACCTTATGAGATTTTAGATAAAAAATTAAAATAGTTAACTCAACTTTTCCACATCATTAATATTCTTGCAGCCATATTCTCTCAAACATAAGCGCATTAAATTTATACTCAAATGCAGATGAATTTATAGCCGGTTTTACGGATGCTTGATTTGAAGTGGGAAAGTTGAGTAATTAAGAAGGAAACCTCTACTTGAGCTGGTAAAT
>JAUZPS010000672.1 GCA_030705945.1 Bacillota bacterium | reverse complement strand
TATGCCCGATAAGGGGGCGCTTTCAAGAAAAGCTAGGAAAGTTATTGAAAGTTCTGAAAAAGACACCTTTCAAAAAAGGCGTGAACTTATGTTTCTTGGATTTAATGAGGATAGAATCAAAAGGCTTTTGAAAAATAATTATATTAAACCCGATTCATATGATATAATAGCAAGTGCTTATACTAAGAATGAAGAGTTTGATGAATTAACCAAAACCTTGTACACCGACTTTAAGATAGTTTTAGAAGGGGACATGCTAGTTAAGGTAGACAGGATGAGCATGCTTAACTCTATTGAAACAAGGGTTCCGCTTTTGGACAAGAATGTAGTTGAACTTGCTTTTCAAATACCATCTTCATTTAAGCTTAATGGACGTAACCAGAAGTATATTTTAAAGGATACTTTTAAGGATCTGATCCCTGAAGGGATCATGAAAAAATCCAAAAGAGGCTTTGCTGTACCCATCGGAGAGTGGTTTAAAGGTCCCCTGAAGAGTAAGCTTTTGGAGGTTCTTTCCGAAGATTTTATAAAGGAACAGGGGATATTCGAATATGATTATATCAGTGATCTGCTTGATGACCATTTTACAGAAAAGGTAAATAACGCTTATCCTCTTTGGGCATTATACGTGTTCCAGAAATGGTATTTAAAATATTATATTTAAAATATCATATTTACATTAAACAAATTGATTTAATCGCTGGCGGGAATATTTTTGCAATAAGCTTTCATATATGCAAAACTGCTTTGCGGTTTATTATTGTTAATTCTTTAATCTTATCTTGGAAAACAGGTGATTTATGAGTAGGAAATTAAAAATGCTACAATTATGCGCAGTAGGATTTACAGTAGAAAAACTTCTTCTGCCATTAATTGAAGAGATGAGCAAAACTTATGATGTTACTACAGTTTGTTCAAGAGATAAAACGTCGGACAAGCTCAAAACAAGAGGATATAAAATACAAAATATAAATATAGACAGAAAAATAAGCCCATTTAACAATTTAAAGACCATATGGAACCTTTATAATTATATAAAGACTGAAAAGTTTGATATAGTACATGCTCATACACCTGTAGCAGGTATATTGGGAAGGATTGCC
This sequence comes from Bacillota bacterium, assembly GCA_030705945.1. Classification (GTDB taxonomy): domain Bacteria; phylum Bacillota; class Clostridia; order Acetivibrionales; family DSM-2933; genus Pseudobacteroides. The sequence continues at coordinate 1,343 of JAUZPS010000672.1, read as the reverse complement.
GCAAAAATGGCCGGGGTGCCTATTGTTATATATACCGCTCATGGCTTCTACTTTCACGATAATATGGGTAGATTTAAAAAGAACGTTTTTATTGGAGTTGAGAGACTAGGTGGTTGGCTGTCAGACTATATTTTTACTCAGAGTACAGAGGACTATAATACAGCAATTGAGAAAAAAATTATAGATAAATCCAAGATACTGACAATAGGGAATGGAGTAAATCTTGAAAAATTTAATCCATGGAAGTTTGAAGCAAATCCAATTCTAAATGAACTTAAACGAGAATTCAATATAAAAGATGAAGATATAGTTGTCACCATAATTGGGAGAGTTGTAAAAGAAAAAGGTTATATTGAATGGGTTCATGCAGCAAAAGCTGTAACGGACAAGTTTGAAAAAGTAAAATTTATTGCTGTAGGTGACACATTAGAATCTGATAGAGATGGAGTTAAGGCGGAATTGGATCAGTTTGTTAAAGAAAATGATCTTGAAGAAAAAGTGATATTTGTCGGAGGGAGATCAGATATACCTGAAATGCTAGCCATAACCGATATATTCACTCTACCGTCTTATAGAGAAGGTATGCCTCGATCCCTTATCGAAGCCATGTGTATGTGTAAGCCATCGGTGGCAACAAATATAAGAGGCTGCAGGGAAGAGGTTGTGGAAGGAGTTACCGGATTTTTAGTACCTGTTGGAAATTATAAAACATTAGCAGAGAAATTGATATATTTTATAGAAAATTCAGAAGCAAGAAGAACTATGGGTGAAAATGCAAGAAAGAAAGCTGCTGAAGAGTTTGATGAGAAAAAGGTTTTAGAAAGGCAGTATATTGCAATAGAAAAGCTTGTTAAAAATAAGGTTTTATAAATCTGTAATTATAGATAAGCAAATGTAAAATAAGTTTTATTAGCTGAGCTGAAAAGCCGAAAAAGGGCAATATTTATTTCCGCTCTTGTTTATAGCAGATACCAAACTGACAGAAACCTTCGCAGTTTGGTATATTTATTAATATGGCTGCATTTTACTATAAAAGCTGAACTTTTCGCAACTTATGAATCAAGGTATATATTTTGCAATATAAAAATGGATGTAAAATGTTTATTGCAAAATATATAGTTTTGCTGAGCAGCTGAAAAAGGCTTTTCAAATCGAACTAAGGGAGTTTCAAAAAATTCCTTGTTCAAGTTTTGTATGGTAAAAACCCATTATATCAAGTTTTTGAAACTCCCAGTTGACCAGTTTATTTTTTGATACTACCTGATATAAAACTTTACAGTTGGTTATCAATACTGCTTTCACATGAAAAACTCTTTACCGGGATTTTGTGGTATTTAAATATG
>JAUZPS010000671.1 GCA_030705945.1 Bacillota bacterium | reverse complement strand
ATTTAGGTATATAAAAAGCACTATTAATCTTACATTTGACGGAGCAAAATAACGAACGCTTTAACGTTATTTTGTGATAGGCAAATGTAAAAGATTAATTGCTTTTTATATAGTATCAAAAAAACTTAGCAACTGGGCGTTTCAAAAACTTGAAATAATGGGTTTTCGTCGTATAAACTTGAACAAGGAATTTTTTGAAACGCCCTTATATATTATAAATTGTGACAAAAAGGAATTATTAACAATATACCAGCATAACAATAGTTATAGATATTGTGAACTGAGTAATTTAATGTTTTTATCTGTTAACAACAGATGGGGACGAAAAAACTTCTGGCAAATTATCAGAATATTTTTTTACCCGGGGATAATAGTTTTTTACACTTGGTGTCTATAAATTACGAGGAGGATGAAAATGATAGATGAAAAGAAAGTAATAAAACAACAGAAGGTTCAGAATATTATACTAGAATGCAGAGAGAGACTTAGTATATCAGGTGTATTGGACGTGATAAGCTTTAATGATGAGAGTGTCATTGTTGATACTGAGCTAGGAGTTTTGACAATTAAGGGAGAAGATTTGCATATAAACAAGCTGAACCTTGATAACTCAGAACTAAGTATAGAAGGTGAAATCTGTTTGATGGAGTACAGCGATAGAGAAAGTTCTAGGTCAGGCGGATTTTTTGCGAAATTGTTTAAGTAAAGGACTAGTGATATAGATTGCAAATGTCGGTCAGCAATCAGGCATATATTTTTTTATGGTCCGTTTTGGGCGGAATGCTTATAGCATTCGTATTTGATATATTCAGAATTAAACGGAAAACCATAAAAACAAATAATTTTATAACATATCTTGAGGATCTTATTTATTGGAGCATAGCGGCAGGCATTATGTTTGCTGTAGTCTATATAAGTAATGAGGGAGAGATAAGGGGTTATATATTTGTAGGCGCTTTAATAGGAGCCGTTTTGTATATTTTACTTTTGAGTAAGCTGGTAATATCAATTTCCATGAAGATTATCAGACTAATAAACAGGATTCTTAGGATCATTTGGAGAATTATATCTTATCCGATAAGAGTAATTCTTAAATTCTTATCAATTCCAACTGTCTTTTTGTATAAACTCATATTGAGATTTTACAGAAATTCAAAAAGAGTTGCCAAAATAAACTTTGATAAAAGAAGAATATATAAAAAAATTTTCAGGAACTCAAGAAAAAAAATATAATGTATAGAGGGATTTACAAAAAAGGCGGAGAATAATAAAATAGTATATGGATAATGCTATTTTACTTGAATTCATGATTAAGATGTTTTTATAAATATAATCAAGTATTTATTTATAATCAAGTAATTGTTTTTACAAAAGAGGAGAAGTTAAAATGAATAAGAAAAGGAAGACTGGATTCTGGTATATTGTTGCGGCATTAATACTTGTATATGCCGGATATATGACTTTTAACTTAAAAGGAACACTGGATATAAAAAAGACTGAGTATAATGATATCCAGAACAAGGAAAGTCAGGAGAAAAAATTAAAGGTTGAATTGGAAAAACAGAAAAAAATGATCAACAGTGATGAGTATATGGAGAAAATGGCCAGAGAAAAGCTTGGCATGGTAAAAAAGAATGAAAAAGTGTATATTGACATAAACAGATAGTGAAATTATCCTTCAAATTAATTTAATGCGTAAAATAGGGTATTGACGAAATGATATTTGTGATGTATAATCTAATTACCCTATTTATAATTTAAGGAGGATAATATTTTTTATGCTGGTTGAAGTTGGCAAGATAGTTGAAGGTAAGGTCTCCGGTATAACTAGTTTTGGAGCTTTTATTCAACTGCCGGAAGGAAAAACAGGTTTAGTGCACATTTCTGAAGTAGCCGAGGAATACGTCAAGGACATTAAATCACATCTCAAAGATAATCAAGTTGTAATGGTAAAAATAATTTCAGTGGATAAAAATGGAAAAATCAGTTTATCTATTAAGAAAGCTCAAGAACCAAGACCTATACAAAGAGCAAATAAACCTGCTGATATTGATTGGAACAGAAATAGCATAGACAACCTGTCATTCGAAGAGCGACTGGCAAAGTTCATGAAGGATAGCGATGAAAAGCTTCATGATTTAAAGAAAAATTTTGAATCCAAAAGGGGCAGCGGCGGATATAGAAAATCTGCTCAGTTCTGATGAATTTAATTAAATGATTATATTAGATATCCGGGTTAATTAACCCGGATATTTGTATTTGTAAGGAAATTTTATAAAAGGTTTATATAAGTTGCGAAAAAGACTTTATATTAGAAATGCAGTTAGAGCGCCTACATTTACGAAAATAATATGGAGTTTTTAAAAAAAGTGAGTATATTTCTTTTTTATCTGCATATAATATAGTGTAAAGTCATTAAGGTAGTATCAAAAAAACTTAGCAACTGGTCGCGTTT
>JAUZPS010000670.1 GCA_030705945.1 Bacillota bacterium | reverse complement strand
CTTTTGCAAGTTGAATAAGAGTATCTCTTGTTATGCCTTTTAAAATATTGTCGGTTGATTGAGTTGTAACAAGTTTTCCGTTCATTACAAGAAATAAATTCATTGCTGAGCCTTCTGTGACTTCACCGCTTTCTGAAAGCACAATTGCATCGTCAAATCCTGCCATCCTTGAATCTGTTGCAATAAGTGCAGCATTTGCGTATGCGCCGCCAACTTTTGCACGCGGAGGAATAGCGTTATCACTTGTTCTGCGCCAATTTGAGACACAAACGTTAAGTCCTTTGCTGATATCAACATAATCACCCATTGGTGTTGAAAAAATCAACATTGCGTCAGGGTTGTTAAGCATATGAGTCCCGATTTTTTGAGCCGCTTTATATAAAGTCGGTCTGATATAAGCATCCTGATGATATTTATTTTTAATAAGTAATGTTTTTGTTGCCTGACAAAGTTCTTCAACAGAGCTTGGAACATTCATATGCATAATTTTTGCACTTCTGTATAATCTTTCAAAGTGTTCCGCCACTCTAAAAGCATACATTTGTTTTTCTTCTTCGTTATAATATGCTCTGATTCCTTCAAATATGGATGTTCCGTACAAAAAACCGTGTGTCATAATAGGAATTGTAGCCTTTTCCTTTTCTACATAATTCCCATCCATATAAACATACTCTGTCATAAATCCCTCCTTAAATATCTCCCCAGGATAAGGTGAGTGGCCTTAACGAAGGTCAAATCATTTACCCCCTTCCAGTATCTCATAAATCAAAATACATGGATATAAAATATTTATTAATATTACAGAGAAAATTACAAAATACAGCACAAGATAAATTATAATTTACCTTGTACTGTTTTACTTAAACTTCGTATATGGAAGCTATTTATTTGCTTTCACTCTACCTAAACCAATGCTTATACTATTTATCATTGAATAAAATGGCTGGTTTACAGGTTTGCCGTTACTATAAGCCTTCAAATCAGCACAAGATTTTTTTGCGTTATTAATTATATTGAAGTCATTTTTGCTCATAGGTTGTGTCATATCAAAATTATCAAGCTGTGGACACTGGTCATTTAAAGCAACTGACATTTTATCTGCCCTATTTGAGATATTCCAAGACACTGCTGACACGGCGGCAATAAATAACGCTGCTGTTAATACAAACTCTGCTTTGCTCTGAAACGATGGACATGTTGCACTGGGGTTTTGTTGAAAGGGCCGATTTTTGTTGTTTTGTAGAGGTAAGTTAGTATTAATACAGGGATTATATGCTAAAATTCTCATAATTATTTTCCTCTCCAAATAGCTTAGTTAACAATCGCCTAAAAAACCATAAATGTAATTTTTTGCTGAATATACTAGGTTAATTTTACAAAATTTAATAATAACAAACTTAAATAATTGCCTGATAAAGATATTTTCAGAAATATTAATATATTGATTAATATTACATTTTATTATTTTTAGTAGAAAATTAAATTATTTTTTAATAAAATTTTAATGAGGGATATATATGGAACTCTTTTTAAACCTACTATTCATCTATATAGCTGTATTTTCAGTATACTTTTTAGTATTGGCTGTCAGAAATTTGAACGACAGAAAATTCCGCATTCAGTTGAAATACAACACTTTAACTTATCAAAACAAACTTTGCGTGATTATATATTCGCACAATAATGAGGTTAAGCTTGAAACTCTCATAAACCGACTAAAAACACAGGATTATCCTATCGATAATTTTTCTGTATACGTAATTTTAGATGACTGCAGCGACAACTCAGAAAAACTTTTTATGTACGACAAGTTCGTCCATGTCTTTAACATAAAAGATCAGGGAACCATAGGTAAAGATCAGGCAATATCAATTCTTTTAGAGAAATTATCTTCATCACAGAACTGCAACGCATACGTTTTTCTCGATACAGAAAGATATATTGAAAGCGATTTTTTGAGTTCCATAAACACAGCATTAATCGATTCTCCGGTAATTAGCGGTTCTACAATTCTTGTCGGGGAAAATCTGAACTTGAGAAGAAGAATTAAAATGGCTTTTCATAAATATTACACTAATTTCATCCAAAAAAGCCGCTCTTTAATGAATTTGGCAACAACAATTGACTCTGATATTTTTATAATCCGTCAGGATTTGATTGAAAAAATAGGCTGTATAGATTTTCAAAATATTAATACAGAATTAAAATACAGTTTACTTTTGTCTAAAATAGGCTTTAAGTGCATTTTTAATCCGAATATCAAAACCTACATAAGCGTAGATGATTTTAATCTTAGAATACCTTCATTAAGCGAAAGATTAAAGCTTTTTAAAAACTGTTTTACACAAATCTGGGGCAAAAATTTAGCTTTTAATGAACATGTATTTTCACTCTTAATCCCAAGCGGGCTTTTTGTAACCGTTTCTTATTTGTATTTGCTTCAATATTCTTTTAAAT
>JAUZPS010000067.1 GCA_030705945.1 Bacillota bacterium | reverse complement strand
AGATGAATTTCCGCTTTTAGGGCTTGTAGATGCTTTATTATTGCTACTTTGTTCATTGGCATCGTTTTCTTTTTCTGTCTTTGCCAATTCATCATCCATGTCTGCCTTTTTTCTCTCATCCTGACTGAACGGATCCGTGGATTTAAAATTCATGTTTAGCACCTCACCTTAACAAGGGTTCCTTTTATATGTGTGGTCTGAATTTACCACTAATTTATTGTTGATTTGATTTTATAACATAAATAGAACTTAAACAATATATTTTTAAACTATATTTTAACATTTTAATTGAAGAAACCCACCGCTTACTTGTGGAATTAAAGCATACACAAAACACAACATTCGAAAATAATAAAAGCTGGATTTCTCCAGCTTTTATATATTAATTGGCTAAATGTCAATTTTATTTTGTATGCCATGGTCTTTCAAAAATTGAATCACTTAAAACTAAAAACACCTTAAATAGAAAACTATTTAAGGTGTAAAATATTCATTAATTAAATAATAGTAATATTTTCTGCTTGAGCTCCTTTTGGTCCATTAACCACGTCATAAGAAACTTTTTGGCCTTCATCAAGTGACTTATAGCCTTCTGCATTTATTTGAGAGAAATGTGCAAAAACATCTTTTCCATCTTCTCCAACAATAAATCCAAATCCTTTTTCTCCATTAAACCATTTTACTGTACCAGTCATAATAATATGTTCCTCCGAAATTTTATAATTCTTAAACTTATGGTAATAATTCACTAATAAAATCTCGATGTTAGCATACTTTACTAAGTACTAATTGAAATATATTGGTGTTGTATTATTAACTATTAATTTAAGTGCTCATTAATTATAACACAGCTAATTATTAAATGCAAGTCTACCCATTAAATATTTAATTTTCTAAATTTTGAGATTCAATAAAGAAATAATAGAAATAATATATTATTATGAGATTATCCAGTGCAAAATGTCGGAATTAATGTTACACTTAGTACAAGGGAGTGTTTATACAAACGTTCAATAATTATACAAATATATAGTATATCAATCAAACGGCAACATTAACTACAATATAGGAGGTATTAGATGGAATTAAGAGATATAAAGCCTGAAGACGAATTACTTGTTTTTGATAAACCAAGCAGAAAGATTCGAGAGAGGAGAGGCAAATACGTAGCAAGAAATGATAGCTTTCTGACTATACAATTCCAGCACTATAAAGATACCCTACTTTTATCTGATTTAAGACAGGGAAAAGCTACGATATTTATAAATAATGAAGAGCTTGTGTTTTCTGTTCTTCTTAGTGATCAATAAATATTTAGGTTTTTTTAAAAAAATAAATGGGCCGTTGCAAAACTAGAATTAATTTTGTAACAGCCTTTTTTATGTACAATTAGTCTAAAATGTAGGTTCTAACCTTAAATCATTTGCTGTATTTCCGCTAAGTCAAACTGTTGCCGGTTCTTCTGCAGGCACAGTTTGAGTCACGCTATTACCACTTAAATCTGTACAAGATTTCCCATTTTGTCATATTTCATTTTTGTTACACCACCATTGGCATAAATTACCTTCGTCGCCTTATTAAGGGTATGAAAAACATAAAGAATTGTAATAGTTATTTTGATGGAACTAAGTTCCCTCAATTTTATTATATCAAATGAAATTAACTAAAAACAGTCTTATAATTAATATTTATTCTGTGTATCATATAAACAGACCAACTCTTTAGAAGATAACTTCATCTCTTTTTCAAATGAAAGTATCTATGGAGGAATGTGATGATTACAGATAAAGAAATATGGGATTATGAAAATGCCCATTTGGAGAAAGTTGTCAATGAAATAAAAATACAACTTGATAATGGAATCAATGCTGTAAGTAATTACAAAAAAGAGGCTATCAATCTGCAAAAAGAAATGTGGCAGGATGTCAAATGCGCTCCCACCAGCTTGTTCGATCTAGAGGATGCTACCCAGATTTGGCAATATCAAACAAGTATAGCTAATCAAGCCCGAAAATATAAATTCTCGTTTGATAAGGTGGGTCGTCTTGAAAGAATGTATCTAAGCCCTTATTTTGGAAGAATAGACTTTATTGAAGATGAAGAAAAAAACACGGAGCAAATCTATATTGGGATATACAATTTAAATACAACTGACACTTTGGAGATTCTCGTTTATGACTGGAGGGCGCCAGTATCAAGCATGTTTTATGACTTTGAAATTGGTTTATGTAATTATGACTGTCCCGCTGGTTCAATCAAGGGAGAAATGCTGCTTAAAAGACAGTACAAAATCGATAACTTGAATATTGTCTACATGTTTGATAGCAGCTTGAGTATAAACGATGAAATGCTCCGGGAGATCTTGGGGAAAAGCTCTGATAATAGAATGAAAACCATTGTCACCAGCATCCAGATGGAACAAAATACTGTCATCAGGAATTGTAAGTATAGAATACTGATTGTCGAAGGCCCTGCCGGTAGTGGAAAAACTTCCATTGCGCTCCACAGAGCAGCGTATCTTTTGTACAAATACAGGGAGAGTATAAAGTCAGAAAATATTCTCGTTTTTTCTCCAAACTATGTGTTTGAAGATTACATTTCCAATGTGCTGCCCGAATTGGGGGAAGAAAATATACAGAGGAGCACGTTTATCGACTTTTTTGGTAGTATGATTGAGAAGAAGTATCGAATTGAGACCATGAACCAACAAATGGAATATATACTGTCAGGCTGTGGTGATAAGACAAGGCTGCGCTCCATTAAATTCAAATCCTCATTGCAGTTTCTTACGATCCTGAAAAAATATATACAGAGCCTTGAGAATGGGGATAGTTTGGAATTTAAAAATATTGTTTATAATGGCGCCCTTATCATTTCTTCCGATGATATTTATCGGCACTTTAGATATGACTATAATCAATTTTCCTATGCCAAACGATTGGGAAAGCTACGTCAAAGGCTATTTTACCTTCTAGAGCAAGTTGAAGAAAAGAGAGTTTTTGAGTTATCGGAAAATGATTTGCAGGAAAATCATTCCATCACAGAGGATGAGAAAAGTTCGGCAGATCAAAAAGCAAAGATGGAATATGAGGAGCTTAAAAATGATATCATTCAAATGACATCTTTCGATATTCACCTACTGTACAAGGATCTATTGCGAAATCTCGAGTCGTTTGCTAAGCCCTCTGATCATCAGGAAATAGAGAACTTTAGCAGTTTTGGTTTTTATACAATCCGCCAATTAGATAAGGGCATCATCAATTACGAGGATGTGGCGCCGATTATATTTCTGAAAACCAAACTTGATTCAGTAAGTGATACAAAATCGATAAAGCATATCATCATTGATGAGGCTCAGGATTATACAGTTGTCCAGTATGAAATATTCAAGAAAGTCTTTAAACACTCTAATATGACTATTCTTGGAGATGTAAATCAGTCAGTCAATGGATATATGAATGTTGGAAGTTTTGAAAACGTTTCAGAAATATTTAATATGAACGATGCTAAAAGCATATCTTTAATAAAAAGCTACCGTTCAAGCAAAGAAATCGCGGATTTTTGTAACGAAATCCTTATGTCCCCAAACCGCGCAGAGCAGTTAAATCGGCATGGCGGTAAACCTCATTTCATTAAGGTGGATAGAAGTAATTTGTGTAGAAGAATTGCTGATGATATCATCAAGTTGAAAAGCAGGAACTATAAACTGATAGCCGTTATCTGTAAAACGGCTGGCCAATGCGAAGCTTTATATAAATTGATTCATTCTTATGTGGATATTAGCCTTATATCAAATCAAAACGAGGTATACCATGGAGGTGTAGTAATAATCCCTTCCTATCTTGCCAAAGGGCTTGAGTTTGACGCTGTTTTAGTAAATTCGATTGAGGATGAGGATTATACCAAAGAAGAGGACAGAAGGCTACTATATACTGTTTGTACAAGAGCTTTACATGAACTATATTTATACTACTTTGGCAACATGTCCAGTTTTATAAAAAAGATAGATGGGGACCTCTATATTAATGATCTGTTAGGTTGATATTTTGAATAAATAAAATATTTTTTATGCAAAATAGTTGCACAAAAAATATTTTGCGATATAATAATAAAAAGAACATTTTATAGTTCCTTTGGAGGTTACTATGATAGTAAATGTAAGAATTAATAATAGTTTTGTTTTTGTTAACGAAGTAGAATTGTCATTAAAAGCAGATATGAGAAACAAGAAATTCGCCACGAATGTATATTCAGAAAATAATTATAATATATTGAAGGCTGTAGGTATTTATGGTCCTAATAACGTAGGGAAGACATGTTTAATAAAATCTATTCGTAGTATAAGGAATGTCTTATTAAATAAGGATATTGAGGTACGTTCTAATATATTCAACAAAAGCACTGTTTGTGAAATGGGTGTAACATTCCTTGAAGAAGGCAGAGAATTTAAATATGATTTTAAATATGATGCAAAGACTAATGAATATTTATATGAAAGATTTATAGAAATTGTTCATGATCAGTATTCTAACGAAAAAGAAATCGTAATGCTAATAAAAGACTCAATCAACAAGGAATATTATTATTTCAAAGAGAAACCTTTAGAACAGATGTTACAATTAACAGCAAAAAACAATATACTTATATATCTTATTGACACCGATGAATTCGATAGCTTTAGAGAAATTAAGAATATTTTGCTTAGTTTTGCTTCAAAAATTGAAGTTATTGATATGAATAACATACCAATCGGCAAAACAATAGAATTGCTTAAAAACAAAGATCAAATGCAAGAAAAAATTGTTAATTTTATTAAGAATGCAGATTTAGATATGGATAATTATCAATATATCGATGATTCCAGTATAGCAGTAAAAGTGTCTAAAGTTGCTGAGAGTAAAGTCGAAGAGGATGCTCTTAATATTCCTGAAAGAGTTATGGATCAGATTCGTTTGACATCTGTATATAAAGGAATTCCTGTTCCAAGTTTCATATTCGATTCGACAGGTACAAAAAAAATTGCTGCTTTAGCAAGTTATATCATCGAAGCACTTGAAAAAGGTAAAATCCTTGTTATAGATGAGTTGGATAGCAGCATACATTTTAAGCTTACAAGAGCTATTGTTTCAATGTTTAATAATGAACTGAACATGAATGCGCAATTAATTTTTTCAGTACACGACATTAACCTTATGGACTGTAAAAAGTTGTTTAGAAAAGAACAGATTTGGTTTGTTCATAAGGATAAAAAGGGCATTTACTTATATTCTCTAGCGGAATTTACAGCAAATAAAGATGGGATTCGTGATACAACAGATATTATTGATAAATATAGAAAAGGTATATTAGGCGCATTACCTGAACCAGATATGATTAATACACTATTGGAGGTAAAACATGAGTAAAGGGTTACCAACAATATTACAAGGAAAAAAAATTTGTATTATTTGCGAAGGATATGAGGAATATGAATATATTTTAAAATTAATTGAGTTAAAAGTCTGGAATTCGGAATACATATTTTATCCTATTAATGCCGAGACCAATGGAAATATACCTGCAAGGTATCAAGATGCTTATCAGAGTGATTCTTACGATATTGTTTTGATATTTTGTGACACAGACAAGAAACCATATCATGACTATGAATTAATTAAACAGAAAATCAATAATTTCCATGGAAACGATGTGGCAGCGGATTTAGTGGTAATATACGGTAATCCATGTACAATGCAAATTATTATTCTCCATTGGGATGATATAAAACTAACTTCGCCAGGAAAACATAAAAGTGGAATTGAAATAAAAAGATTATTAGGTATAGATAAGTATAAGGCGCGTGAGGATCAGAGGCAACAGTTGTTTGCAAATGTAACAAAAGATAATTACCTGCTTATGAAAGAACGTGTAAAGAAATTGTTGGATGATGACACAAAAGTATCCAGTAGTAATTTTGGAAAATTTATAAGATACTTTAGTGGGAATGATATGTGGATTAAGGAAATTAATGATTCCCTTTAATTACAGAGGAATATATAATAGCACCTATCTAAATTGACAATTGTCAGATAATCATCAGAATATAAATCAAAAAGATAAGTATCACTTACCATACCTGTTGGAAAAATCGCTAATTCGGAAGGTTTAATTTTATTAATATTAGCTTTAACTAAACTTATAGTATTTCCTTCCTTCAGTTTTATATTATTTTCATTGTTATGGGGCTATATGTTATAGAAGAAAGTCAATCAAAATTTATTATTACCAATCTGAATTCCAAGTTATTTCAGTAGAGTTGGGCTTTTTCTCTGCAACTAAAGAGGGTTCCTTGCTCCCGTTTACCATTTCTTCAAATTTTATATCCCCCTTTGATGAACCATAATACTGTAAGCTATATTCAGCATTTGCCTCATGACCGCTATTAAAGCCTGACGCAACGTTTTTCCGCGACTTATTTTTTTTATTATAATATGGCAATCGGCGCTATAATGCCAGTACTATTCGGAAAAAAAGAGGACGCTTGTATCCAAATGCTATACAGGCGTCCTTTTGTCAGTATTAATAAAGTCTCACAAACTACTCAACTTATGCATATACAACAGCTAAACCGCGCTTTCATAACTTAAGTGTGTTTTATTAAAATATTTTGCAACAATAATGATATCTATCATATTGATTACTCCATCCATATTAATATCACGGTCTGGTGTATACTCTAACTCACCCGAAGCACGGTTAAACCCTTTTGCAATCTCCATAATATCTGTAAGATTAATGGCTCCATCCTGCGCCCCGCTGCATATTATGTCTCCCGGCCAGATTTCAACCGGCTCATCTTTGGTACCAACTCGAGCGGTACTTCCTGTAAAGGTTATGTTGTTTAATTCTCTATATAGATAACTTCTTTTGCTTATTTTTATTGAAACCGGAACAGTAATCATAACTGGAATCTCAAAATATCCATTTGAATCTGTAATTGCAGACAGGTTTCTGCCCAAAACTTCTATACGGAATCCGGCATTTAACTCTGGATTCTCAATATCAAACCCAGGTTTTACATACCCGCATATTTTATTGCCGTAGCTGCTCGAATCAAGAAATTCAGTTTGAGCAGGTTCCGGTTTTAAAGGGCTTGAGAATTTAAACTCCTTAAAATTACAGGTTCCTTCTCCACTGAAAACTATATAGACATCTCTATACTTGAAGTCGGCATATATTCCGTTTAGCAGGTATGCTTGCTCACAGAATTTCAATTCACTATTTCCGGTATTACTTAATTCCACAGTTCCCAACAACGGGCCAGTCAAACCATCAAGTCTGATTTCTAACTTATTATTACTACCGATTCCTGTAACAGATGCATTCACTGAGAATATTCTTGCGCTGTCATGCCCTGCAAACCCGCTTAATAGAACATTATTAATGACAAAATAATCTCCGCTGTCACATGAAGTTACATAATCGTTTTGTATATCCATTCCAGACAATTTACAGTTTTTTGCGTCAATCGAAAAAGGATCTGAATATCCCGATTGGGCAGTGGGCATTGGCGTAGGTAAGTATGACAAACGCTTGAAGGATATGGCATCAGCTACACACTTTCCTTCTGAAACCGACTTGACCATAACGGTAATCCAACTGTCTTTCTTATACTCCAGAAATTGCCCATAATTTTTATTAAAAGTGATTTGGTCATAAGACTGGTAATTATAAAAACTATCTATATATGTTTCGTTATAAAAAACAGTGTATTTTGCATAAACGTCACTTGTATTTCCTGAAAATAAAGCTTTTATCTCATAGTAACCGTCTTGTGGAACCTTAAACCTCCAAATGGCAACACTTCCGAGGTCTGTGGTATAACGATATGAGCCATTGACACCTCCATCTGCAGAAATCCATTCACCTTTTTCAGAGTATTGAAGCGAACCGTCGTCGATTATTACCGCTGTTTCCTCAGAAGGTGTGGGAGTGGTTGTCCCGGAACTGTATACTGTTAAATAAAATGTTACGTTAAGCAACAGAGTGAAAATAATGAAAACACTTATACTCTTTCTGGATATCATAATTTGTACCCCCCATATTAAATTCCAACTATTCTGAATCTCGTATTCGGTAGTATCAAAAAAACTTAGCAACTGGGCGTTTCAAAAACTTGATATAATGGGTTTTCGTCATAAAACTTGAACAAGGAATTTCTTGAATCGCCCTTATCCACATGCATTTCTTATTTAGCAAGCCAACTTTGAAGTCTGGAATAAATAAATCAGAAATCTGGTCTAATTTCTCTTTCAAGCTGAAAATGTAACTTTATATCTAAACCTTTGTAAAACTTAATATACACAGTAGAGAACCTTAGGGAGTTTCAAAAAATTCCTTGTTCAAGTTTTATATGATGAGGGCCCATTATATCAAGTTTTTGAAACTCCCAGTTGCTAAGTTTTTTTGATACTAACTTACGTCAATTATATTACTTCCAGAGCTCTAAGTCAACCATGTTTTACATGAGGGATTTAGTAGCTATTCACTTTTCTTTTTATATTACCTATAAAATCCTTTGATTTACTTATATTTATGTTAGGGAAAAAATATGCGCATCGGTATTTTTCTGAATGTAGTAGGCTCAGGGCAGTACTATGACAGAACATTCCTGAAAGAATTGATTAAGATAGCAGGCATAGGCGCTGTAATACATATTGGCCACTATTCTGGAATTAGCCCAGTGGCCTGTTCATCAATAGTATAAGCATAAGAGGCAATTGATTTCTTAGAATCTATTTTCCCTTATTAATAAAGGAATATAAAAAAATAATGTAAAAAATACGCTACAGAAAAACATCAAAACATAAAACGGAAGAACCATTGAACTATCATTTACTAAAAAAATTCGTATACTTTCCATAAAAGATTGATTATCCGGAGCGTATTCAAATATATTTTTAGATAGTAATACAATAATAATAACCATATCAATTAAAAAAGCTATCCACATGCGTTTTTTTAATATAACTAAAGACAATAAGGATACGAAAAATGGAATACCAGCGCTTATTAGAATTGATTGTAATAGATAATTCACAAAACCACCTCAAATACATATAATTTGATACATTTGTCCTCATTTCATTTGAAGAATATTAGCAACCTTATCAGAAAATATTGATGTACGTTGCTGCTTCTACTTTTCAATATCATATGTAATTATTATATTGAAAAACATGCATATTTTTACACTGATAATTAATTATATATTATTTATCTTGAGAATAAAAAAAGAAGTTTTATTGGCAAATAAACAAACTGGAGTATCTAGAAACAAATTCAGAGAATTTTGTCCCCTTGACATAATTATAAAGACAATGACTTTTTAAGGAATTTATTATAAGATAAAATATATAAAATATATAGATAAATTTTCTAAGGAGGATGTTTTTATGAGGAGAAATAAGAGGGTAAGGCTAATGATTTTTTGCTTGATTTTTATCATTGCATTATCCCAGAATTGTTTTTATGGGAATATTGCCAAAGCAGCAGAATTCAAATCAGCTGATTTGAATGGAGACAGGGCAATAAACATGGCAGATGTAATACTTTTGGCATCTATTTTTGGTTCAACTTTGGGAGATGGTAAGTACATTGATAAGTATGACTTAAATAGTGATGGCGTGATAAATATGGCTGATGTTATTGCAATTGCAAATGATTTCAATAAAACAATCACCTCAACACCAACAAATTCGCCTACTCAAACACCAACAAATACATCTACTCCAACTGCAACAAAGGCTCCAACTCCAACTTCAACGCCAACCACTAAACCTTCATCAACTCCAGTTCCGATTAAAGTTCCAATTGTAGGAGGAAATCTGGATGCCTCAAGCATAAAAACAAAATACATAAACATTGCATATGCAAGTGTTTCAAAAACCCAGGCTCTGGATATTTACATTCCAAATGAAGGCAGTGGTCCATTCCCAGTTATCATTGCAATTCATGGAGGCGCCTTTTTAGGAGGTAGTTCAAAGGGATCAGATATTGCTCCGATGGTTGAAAATGGAATAAATCATGGTTATGCTGTTGTAAGTTTGAACTACAGGCTTTCCGCTGAGGCAAAATTCCCAGCCCCTGTAGGGGATGTTAAGGCAGCAGTTCGTTATGTAAGGGCAAATGCAGCAAAATATAACTTTGATACAACCAGAATTGCTGCATGGGGAGACAGTTCAGGAGGATTCCTTGTATCCATGCTCGGAACATCGGCAAATGTAAGTGAATTAAACAGTGACACCAAGGAAAATCTCAACTATTCTTCAGCTGTTAACGCTGTTGTTGACTGGTTTGGGCACATTGATTTCCTGACAATGGACGATCAGTTTAAAGCATCAGGTTTGACAAGCGCTTTTGGCAGCACTAATTCAGCATCATCCCCTGCAAGTCAATTAATTGGCAAGCAGATTACTTTAGATCCGGTTTTAACTGAAAAAGCAAATCCTGAGACTTATATATCAACAATGACTGCAACTACAACACCATCGTTCTTTATTCAACATGGTTCAAGCGATAATGTAGTGCCTTACCAGCAATCAACCAATTTTGCCGCAAAACTCAAGCAGGCAATAGGGGATAGCAAAGTAAAGCTTGAAATTATTAATGGCGCGAGTCATGGCACTTCGGAATTTACCACCACAGCCAATCTAAACAAAGTAATGGCTTTCCTTGATGGTATATTTAAATAGGAGAATTTGTATGAAAAATTTTAAATTTGTAGTAATTGTATTTTTTCTTTTAAGTCAGATTATTTTATTAAGTTTGAATTCAATAGTATTTGCATCTGATGATTCAGAATCAATAAGCATAACCATTAATAATAGTAATATCCAAATTTATGTTGATAATAATCCTAAATTGGTAACAAGGGCTGAAATATGCAGGTTTTTTGTCAAAGCATTAGATTTAAAGCCGTCAGGAGAAAACATACACTATCCTGATGTTCCGTATACCTACGAATATGCTCAGGATATAAAAACAGTTGTTGCTAATAAAATTATGTTAGGCTATAGTGACGGAAGTTTCAAGCCGGAAAATTCGATAACAAGAGTGGAGTTTGCTGTTTATCTTTGTAAAATATTGAAGTTGAGTTTCGAAACTGACAATGTCGCGATAGGAGATGTTGTCAGAGCTCATTGGGCATATTCTTATATCAATACTGTCGTAAATGATGGATTGATGAGTCTGGATGAGAATAATAATTTTAGACCGGACGATAAATTATCCATTGATTTTACAGGTCAATTTTTGCCAATTATCAATGCTGAAAGTTCTGAATACAAGAAAATTACTTGGAAATCCTCAAATGAAGAAGTTGCAACTGTTGATAGCACTGGACATGTGACAGGAATATCCCCTGGATACGCAAAAATCATTTGTTCTTTGGAAGACCAAGGGATTTCAAAAACATGCAATGTAATTGTAAAATCTCCTCAATATTCACCACCTCTTTTTAGCGGTAATATCTGCCCCAATATAAATGCTTCAAAATCAAATTTTAAGATATCGGCAGGTCAATCTACTGAATATGTTACAACAGATGAAAGCGGGTATTTTGAGTTGAAGGGTAATATCTCTGATATAGACATGCCTTGCACAATACAAATTACTAAAAATGGATATCTCTTAAAAAAGCTAGAACTTCAAAGTTTTGGAAGCATTAGTTCGCCTGATAATCCAATTAATATAATAGCAGGAGATGTTAATTCTGATAATAAGGTTAATCTTTCAGATGTTATCATGATTGCAAAAGGTTTTAATACGGTGAGAGGGCAAAGTGACTATAATGAAGTATGTGACTTAAATATGGATGATTCAATTAATATGGCAGATGTACTTTGTATAGCAAAGGGCTTTGGATATACAACAGAAACGTACTGATTACTAAGGAATAAGTTAGAGAGGGAATACGACATATTTTAAGTACAACATAAACAAAAGGTACATATAAAATAAACTTGAGGCGATCACCTGATTTATAACACATAAAATAAGAATAATTGCATAATGAGCGCTAAAGCAATTAATATAGATATTGACATAAATACATAATAGGTATACAGTTTAAAGTGAATTTAAAACTTAATTTCGGAGGGTTACATAATGAATATTAAACCAATTAAAGTAGCTATTGCTGGAATCGCCTGTCTGGGGATTTTTTCTGTAGGAGTTTTTGCATCACCGATTGTTAAGCAAATTACAGCGACATTAAAGCCTGATATTAAAGTAGTTATTGATGGAAGTTTAACAACATTCAAAAACAGCTCGGGAACAGAGGTTTATCCTATCATATACGAAGGAACTACATATCTTCCGTTAAGAGCGATAGGCGGTGTAATGAATAAGGCAGTTGATTGGGACGGAAACACCCAGACAGTATATTTGGGTGAGCGAAACGGTAATGGAAAGCCAATAGCATTAATGACGGAGAAATTATCAGGTAGTAACGATGGAAGCAAAGTTGTAGATCCTGCTGCTCTGACATTCAAAGTTGGTGATATCGTTAAAGAAGATAAAACATTCTCATCTGCAATTAAAATTAAGAGCATAAATTCTGCTGAAAGAGAATGTGATATTAATTTGGGAGCGCAATATTCAACCCTTACAACATCTTTGTATTATGCAGGCTCAGAAGCAGCTACTTTGGAAATAAGAAACCCTGATAGCGATTTGGTTTATATGACTAAAAAAGTTGAACCTAATACATGGGTTTCGGTTGAGCCAATAAACATTCAGGGAGCATCAAAAATTCAATTTAGCGCTATAGGTGGTCTTGGAGATAACGGTACTGCATATTTTCTTGAGGCATCTGTAAAATAGTTTCATAATGTTAAGGCGCTTAAATAAACAACTGATTAAATATAATAAAAATAAACTCATGCAACTTAAAAAGCATGGGTTTATTTTTTTGCCGAGCTGTTTCATTAAGGAGAATACAATTGATTCATTGAAAGCTTTTGCAATATTTTGACAATTTATATTCCTAAAAAAGGAAGCTTCGTGAAAATATAAGTTAACTAAGGAGATAAGAAATGTTAGCATTATACAATGACAAAATATACAAAGCGCAGTATCAGGATGACAGATCAAAAGTTTGCTTAAGTACGTTTAAACCTGTTAAAGGTTT
>JAUZPS010000669.1 GCA_030705945.1 Bacillota bacterium | reverse complement strand
TATATTGACAAACTTGAGGGAAGAGTATCAGAGCAGCTTTTCTTAAGAATAAACAGTGAAATTGATAACCAAATTAAAAATATTACAAGGGAACAGAGCTCGTTAAAGAATCAAGACTCACTCATTGACGAGGAGTATATAAAAAATATTTTAAAAAGCATAGATGTCCGAAATCTAAATAATGAGATTATAAGGACTATTGTTGACAGGATTATTGTTTACGATGTCGGGGATAAATTAGATCCGATTAAAATTGAAAAATATATATCTATGGAGGATATAAAAAATATCAATGATTATGGAGGTGTTATCATAAGCTACAAATGCTGTTTTCCGGGTAAATATATAAATTGATGCAGACTTGTTAAGGGCGTTTCAAAAAATTCCTTGTTCAAGTTTATATGACGAAAACCCATTATATCAAGTTTTTGAAACGACCAGTTGCTAAGTTTTTTTGATACTACCTAATTTTATCTAAACTGAAAAAAATAATGATTATTTTAAAATATATAGAAGAAAGTTTCAAATAATGTTAAAATAAATATATCTGTTCATTTAATATTCTTTTCTGAAATTATTACCACAAAAAAGGAGATTGATTTAATGAAAAAGATTTTCTCGCTTGTTATCATGCTTTTGCTGTTTTGCTGTATGGCATTTATTGCTAATGCTCAAACAAATCCCAAAATTAAAGAAACACCCACATTAAAAGTCATTGTCGACGGGGTTCAACAATCCAATAAAGTCACTCCAATCAATTGCGACGGTCATACTTTGTTAGGGCTTAGAAGCCTACTTGTAGCTCTGGGCGTGCCGAATGACGAGGAGCATATTATATGGAACCAGACGGATAAAACAATTGAAATTATAAAGGATTCTACAAAGATTGATCTTACAGTCGGAAGTAAAAAAGCCGTAGTCGATGGAACAGATACAGAGCTTGAAGTTGTACCTGTTATTTATAAAAACAATACATATATACCTGCGAAGTTTATAGCGCAAAGTCTTTCAAAACTGGTTATGTGGGATGCATATACACGAAGCGTGATAATTTGCGATGAAGAAATGTATAAGAAAATAAACAGTATACCTGATCCGGATCCGTCAGTTGTAGGT
Organism: Bacillota bacterium; assembly: GCA_030705945.1. Lineage (GTDB taxonomy): Bacteria > Bacillota > Clostridia > Acetivibrionales > DSM-2933 > Pseudobacteroides. The sequence continues at coordinate 1,357 of JAUZPS010000669.1, read as the reverse complement.
AATATAGTATCATCAGTACGTACTGAAACCTACAAGCAGAACAATAGTCTATTGTATACAATTAATGATGAAGATAAATATGATAAAGAGAAAAAAATAGGGTACACAAAATCTGTTATTACCGATTCAAGCGGAGATACGGAAACTAATCAATACTTTGACAATGATATGTTTGCATACAAAAAGCTTTATTATAGCGAGAAGTGGATCAGAACCTCAAAGTCCGCTTCAAATAATGACAATGAGGATTCAAAAGCCCCTGACGTTGATGTTAAGACTTCGCTGTTGGCATGTATGAGCATCGGGCAGGATGATAGCGAAAGCCTTATACTTGAGGGAGATACCTTATATTTCGCAGTTCCTCTGACAAAAAATTCATATATGGATGTTTTAAAGGATAAGACCAGCAAATGCCATGTGAGGATGGAATATAAAGCATCAACTCATGAATTGAAACAAATTGAAGTAACAATTACCGGAAGCGTTTCTACCGAAAAAGGGGTTAAATCATACGAATTAAAAAGAATAACCACATATGATTTAGGAGCTGATAAAGGCGAGGTAATTGTTCCTACAGATCTGAGTTCTTCATACACTTTGCCTGATGGATATGATGAGTATTACAACAAAAAAGACTCATACACCCTGCTTATACCATCCACATGGGATGCGCCGAGTAAAAATGCCGAATCAGCAATGGCAGTTTATGTAGATAGTAAAAATCAAAATAAATGGTGTGGAGTTTCGGTAGAAAGAGTATTTTTTGGAGGCGCAAATATTCCCCTTTCTCAAATAAAGCAGGAAGTTATTAAGAATTTAAGCTCGTCTATGACAAATGTAAAATCAAAAAGCGAGAATACAAAATGGAAAAATTATAATGCCATAAAAATTACAATAACAGGCAAGGACAAAAAAGATAAGGCAAATAACAAAGTTCAGATAATAATTGCCGATTATCAAGGCCAAGCATTGATATTTACATTTATTGGCGAAGCTAAGACTTTTGATCAAAAAAATACTGAGGCTCAGAAAATTATAAATTCATGGACTGATTGCGCTCAGGGATAATATTGAGGTGTACATAATGAAAAAAATCATATTAAGTTTTGCAGTTGTTTCAATTATAGTGTTCTTTGCATTAAGCAATTTATCTTTTGGCGCCTCAAAGGCGATTAAAGTAGTTGTTGGAGGGGAAACTCTTACGATGGATTCAGCTCCTGTCGTTGAAAACGGAAGGACTCTTGCGCCAATGAGAGCTATATTTGAAAGTCTTGATGTTTATATTGACTGGGACAGCAAAACAAAAACAATTACTGCCTATAAGGGTAAGAAAGTTGTAAAAATAAAAATAGGAAGC
>JAUZPS010000668.1 GCA_030705945.1 Bacillota bacterium | reverse complement strand
CCATCTTTTGTTGTAGAGCTTACCTTATAACTACTAAAGCTAGTCATATCATCAACCTTCAACATAAGCTGGTGCTTGGTTGTAAATTCGTTATCTGATTTAGTTTTGTCAAGAGATCCATTTGCTCCATAATAAAGAGTAGAAGTTGATTCTTCCTCAGTTGTCCATGATACTGATACAAAGTTTCCCTTCATCTTGTTTATACTTAAGTTGTTTATACCGTTCTCATTTGAGGAAGCATTCGATATGCCTTTATTAATTAAAGCATCTACAAAAAGATTATTCTCTCCAACAAGCGGTTTTTCTTTTTTACCTGTATCCTCTAGAGTCGTTCCATATATCTTCTGAGGTTCCTTTGACTTGTTATTATTTTCGGGCGTAGGAGTCTCTGTCACAACAGGCGCGCTGCTTTCTTGAGGCGGCTGGTTCGTCAATGCGGCATACGCGTTAAGCCTTCCTGAAGTTGATACCTTTCCTGAAAGATAGGATGACTTGCTAACATTATTAAGTATTCTAGCTTTTATATCTGCTGCGCTTAAACTTTCATTACTGCTTTTTAGAAGCGCTGCAGTACCGGTAACAAACGGAGCGGCCATCGAGGTCCCGCTCAAATATCCGTATTTATTGTCTGGAAGCGCGCTTAAAATATTAAGACCCGGAGCGGACACATCAGCTTTTGCGCCAAAATTTGAGAAAGATGCTAATTGCCCCTTGCCATCGTTAGCTGATACTGTTATAATGTTAGGAAGCATATAGCTAGCAGGATATACGGGACTATTATCAATATTTTTACCCGAATTTCCGGCAGCGCAGATAAAGAGTATTCCACTTTTCTCCATAGCATCTTTGAGGCAAGGATTGTAGTCTGGTCCGCCCCAAGAGCAGTTGGCTATACTGATATTCATCTTCTGGCAATATTCAATTGCTTCTATCGCATCACTTGTGTAGCCAGTGTTTCCACTAATGAACTTAAGTGGTACTATTTTTACTTCCGGAGCTACACCTACAACTCCGCCGTTGTTAATACCTGCAGCAATTATACCTGCAACATGGGTTCCATGAGCGTCATCTGCTTCAGAAGAAAAGACATTATTACAATCACTAACAAAATTCCATCCATTAAAATCACTTACATACCCATTTCCATCATTATCCAATCCATTTGGGTGTTCATTAGGATTTTTATAAATAGACGCAGCTAAATCAGGATGATTTATATCAATACCAGTGTCTATAACTGCCACTTTTACTTCTTCAGAACCTTTCGTGATGCTCCAGGCGTTTTTCACATTTATATCTACTCCAGCAGTACCTGCTTGTCCACTTATTGTCTGCCCTGAATTCTGTAATCCCCATTGTTCGTTAAACCTCTCATCTGATGGCTCTGCCATTAGATCCAACTTATAATTGGGCTGAGCATATTCGACATTTGGGTCCTTTTTAAGTTCATCAATTACATTATTAAGTTCGCTCTCGTCAGAAATTTCTATTGTTTCCATCTTGAGCTTTTTGCTTGAATGCTTTAATCTAAATGATAATTTAGTTTTTTTAGCGCCAAGCTTTTTCTTTGTGTTTTCACTTTGACTTAAATCCTTATACTTTACGATCAATTCTTTTTTATCTCTTCTATTGTCGACCTTCTGCAAATCAGTCAGACTTACCGAACCTGACTGTTTATTGTTATTTTCCGCTACTACCGATGATGCCATTTTTGTAAAGTCTTTTGATTTCTCTTGGAAATTAGGCAACCCTGTCGGTGATACAACATTCGGCGCTTTTAATGCTTTTTGGGCTTTATCTCTATCCATTACCGCTTTTACAATATCATTAAGCGTGTAAAAAGCTGAAGATCGAGATGTTGTGTCAACATTTACTGGCTTTTCTGGTAGTGGATATTGAACACCATAAGATGTTACCGATCCTAAAATTATTTCAGCTGCTAGAGTAAGTATTACCCCTACTGAAATAGCTCTCCTTTTCAACAATGTTAGGCCCTCCCCCTATTTAATAATTTTTGAAGAATAATTGATTTGTTTTAATAAAATTCTTATGTAGTCGCGCATGTAATTAGTTATAATTAAAACATAAGTTAATTAAAGCCTAATTTAGCACAAAACAATAAGCCCAATTAAAAAGTATTGATATTATTTTAGACTTTGAAAGATTATAGGCGAAATTTCCTATCTTATTTGATATAAACATAAAAAGAATAGTACAATTATATATATTAAAATCCACAAATCCTTATTTTGTCTATATAGTTACATGCATTGTCAACTTATTCCCTATATTAATAAAACAAATAATAATCATTTCTTCCACTTAATATAATAAGTTATAAATTACCTGCAGTCAATAATTATCTGCTATTTATTACAAGAATTTAACTATCTGAGGAAATCGTCTATTTAATGCTTTTAAAAACTATAACCTCCATAAATATCTTTACTGTATCCTCCTTTCACTCACAAATGCTATAAGGTATGTTCTGCCCACCTCTCATTGCTAATTG
>JAUZPS010000667.1 GCA_030705945.1 Bacillota bacterium | reverse complement strand
TGAACAAGGAATTTTCTGAAACGCCTAAAAAGCAATATATCCGGATAGATATATTGCTTTTTTGCTCGTTTAATTGATTTTATTATAATATCGAAATAACCGAACTTTGCATTCTGCTAAAAATGAATAGTTAATAAATATCAAATGCTATATAAGTTGCGAAAAAGATTTTACAGTAAAATGCAGTTAATACGTCTGCATTTTACTATCAAAGCTGAACTTTTCGCAACTTATGAATCAAGGTATATATTTAGCGCATCAAGCTTTCGCAGACGATAAATCGTATAATGAGCCTCGTTCCATCCTACCGGCAAAATGCCCTGACTCTGTGCTGCTATTATTTTCGATATTTACTATCTTGCCGTTTTCCTCAACCCACGCATTGATTGCGGATTGCTGTCCCATACCTCTTCCGCTTATCTGGAAATATCTTATTTGGCCATCCTTAACCATTTCCTTAAGCTTATCTACTGTCAATATATTGTCACTTCCTGAGAATCCTCCAACCGCCATAACAGGTTTTCCGGTTTCCAATATCAAAGACGCTGCGGATCTAGCGTCAGCAACTGCGACAAGATACTTCTCTCCATTATAATTGCTTAATAAATAATTGGTGAGAGTTGAGGATGAAGACTCATCGAAGTTCTTTTGCTCATTATTTTGCTCATTTTGCTCATTTTGATTATTTTGGTTATTTCGATTATTTTGCTCGTTCAGACCCATTCCATCTTGTCCTTGAAGTTCAGGTCCTGCAATAGGTAAAACAGACTGGGAACCATATTTGATCGGTGTATACGCCCAAACTGCCGGAGCTATCAGAAATGCCGCAAACGCAAGTACAATAAACATTTCTATTGTTTTTGACAGATTATCTTTTCGTATAATTCTTATTATTACAAGTCCTGTCGCAGATATGGCTGATAATAAACATACCAAATTGACAAGTGTGGAAGTCCAATTATCATACCTCAACAAAATGAGAACTTGTACAGCTGCATTTGAGACTATCGCCGCAGGCAGCAAAACCCATTTCCAACTAATGTCCAGATATGCCTTCCACATTTCAACGAGCCCTATTCCAGCCAATGCCGCCAATCCAGGCGCTAGCATTGAAAGATAGTATCTGTGGAAGAAGCCTGCTATGCTGAAGAAAGTTATCATTGGAAATATTAATGAAGCAAATAATATAAGATATCTTGCTAACATCTTTCTATCTTTAGTTTTCTTATTTAAGGCTTTTAGCAAGAGTGTAAGCGCGCCAAATAACGCCAGTGGTATAAACCAACTGATCTGACCTGAAAGATTCTTATTAAAAATTCTGAATATTCCCTTCTGTCCATTCTCCTGAGTACCTCCGGGGCTTCCACCGTTGCCTGGGCCACCTTGTCCATTTGGCGCGTTATTAAAACCATCAGGCATACTGCCGTTTGGAGGGGCAGGTAGATTTCCGTTTCCATTTATATTGCCATTTACATTTGCATTACCATTCACATTTCCATTTATATCTCCATTTCCATTTACATTGCCATTTGCATTGCCATTTATATTGCTATTTGCATTATCATTGCCATTTGCCTGTGACGCTTTTATTTGCCCATTGACATTTGGCATATTGCCTTTTTGCCCATTTTGATCTCCTGTTACCCTCTGAATTCCGTTGTAACCTAATGCCAGTTCTAAAACTGAATTTGTTTGACTGCTTCCGATATAAGGTCTGCTTTCTGCAGGCGTCAGGTCAACAGCCACGGACCATGAAAGAGACACTATAAGCAATACCGCTGTGGCGCCTGCAAGCTGAAGAATTCGTTTCCCAACCTTAGCGGGTGATGTAAATAAATATACAAGATAGAAGGCTGGAAGCACCATGAAAGCCTCAAGCATTTTTATATTAAACCCGATACCGACAAGGGTCATAGCTAAGATAAGAAATCTGAAACTTCCTTTTTCAGCCGCAACTAACAGAGACCATGTTGCAAGCAATAAAATCATAACAAGAGATGAATCAAGATTATTTGTTCTGCTGACTGCTATTAATATAGGCGTCATACCCAATGCGGAAGCTGCTGCTAATCCTGCGGCTTTTCCAAAAAATCTCTTGACTATATGGAAAAGAATTGCGACAGACAAAACTGCTGATAACGCTTCAGGAAGTATAATGCTCCATCCATGAAATCCGAATATGAATGCGCTTATTGCCTGTAACCATAAACCCAAGGCCGGTTTATCTACCGTAACATAACCACCGGGATCTAGGGAAGCAAAAAAGAAATTATGCCAGCTTGTCAGCATGCTTTTTACCGCGGACGCATAATATTCATTTGAATAACCTTCATTTCCTATAGCGTAGAAGCTCAAGAAGCCTGTTATCGCCATTATTATAATAATCGCTGCTTTGTCCCAGTTCATTTTTATTCTGTTTAATACTTTCACAGTGATCCACTCCTATCGATTTGGTATCTATATATTTTGCAATAAACATTTTACATCCATTTTTTATATTGCAAAATATATAC
>JAUZPS010000666.1 GCA_030705945.1 Bacillota bacterium | reverse complement strand
TAAACATTTTACATCTATTTTTTATATTGCAAAATATATACCTTGTTTCATAAGTTACGAAAAGTTCATCTTTGATAGAAAAATGCAGACGCATTAACTGCATTTTAATGTAAAATCTTTTTCGTAACTTATATAGATTTTTTATTTAGAATGACTATTTATATTCTAAGAAAAAATTATTGACTTGATATGGGTTAGAATGTTAAACTAGTAGTAGCGAATCATACTACTATATGCAATTGCTAAATAATACTGATAAATAAATCTATATTAAAAATCATTATTAATCTGATAAAGGAGTAGCGGCATGAATCTGATTGATGGCTTAATGAAAACTAGCCTTACAAAGAATGAATCGGAATTGTATATAGCGCTTTCGAGAGAGGGTGAGCTTACAGGATATGAAGCAGCAAAGATTACAGGTATACCTAGAGCAAATACCTACCAGGCTTTAGCAGCTCTGGTTGATAAGGGAGGAGCTTACGTGGTTGAAGGGGATCCGGCTCGGTATATTGCAGTTCCCGTAGAAGAATACTGCGACAATATAATGTATCAGTTGAAAGAAGTTACAGACATAATCAAGAAAGAATGCCCCATTCTTCGTAAACCATCAGAACCCTATGTAACAATAACAGGCATTAAGCATATTGTAAACAAAATGAAAAATATTATTAACAATGCCAAGGAGAGAGTATACATTTCCATGTCAGAAGCAGAGGCGCCATATGTAAAGAGTGAACTTGAAAATGCGGTATCCAGAGGAATAAAGGTGGTTGCGATTATTTCAGGAAACCTTGAGATTGAAGGAGCAAAATTGCATACTATTTGCAAGACGCCTGGCCAAGTAAGGCTTATAGCAGATTCCGCCTATGTCCTGACAGGAAGCATTGCATTAAGTGATACGGATAGCTGCTTGTATTCTAAGAATAAACCTTTAGTTGAATTGATTAAAGATTCCTTAAAAAATGAGATACGTTTAGCAATGTTGAAAAAATAACTTCAGATAAAATCTTAGCTTACGTGTTCACTTAACTCGTGAACACTCGCTCAGAACCGGAAGTAATTTTTCAATCATTCCTTAGCTGAATTGGAAGGAGAGAAACCTAATGAATAATAATTTTAGCAATGTTTCTGATGAACAAAGAGATTTTTTATATAAGCTAGACCTGCAAGAAATAGTTGATAAATACGGAAGTCCATTATATTTATATGATGAAAGAACTTTAAGGAAAAGATGCGAAGAAATGCGGGGATTAATCAAGTATCCCCAATTCAGCGTGAATTACTCGATTAAAGCAAACTCCAACATTGAACTTTTAAAGATTGTCAAAGAAGAGGGAATAAATGCTGACGCTATGTCTCCAGGCGAAATTTATGTGTTGTTAAAAGCCGGATTTAGGCCTGACCAGATTTTTTATATCGGGAACAATGTTTCTGCAGAAGAAATGCAGTACGCAATAGATCATGGAGTTTTGGTAAGTGTAGACTCCATATCACAGCTTGAAACATATGGAAAGATACATAAGGGCGGTAAAGTTGCTGTGAGATTCAACGCAGGCATTGGCGCGGGTCATCATGAAAAGGTTGTTACAGCCGGATCTAAAACCAAATTTGGTATTGACAATACACTGGTGGAAGAAGTTAAAAACATAGCAGATAAATATGCGCTTAAAATAGTCGGGGTTAATCAACATATTGGTTCACTGTTTCTTGATGGCAGAGCATATCTGGAAGGAGTAAAAGGTTTGCTAGCAATAGCTTCAAAATTTCCTGAATTGGAATTTATAGATCTGGGCGGAGGCTTCGGAATTCCCTATAAAGGACATATGGGAGAGGGAAAGTTGGATCTTTTGGGAATGTCTATAAAATTGGATGCAATTCTTAAGGAATGGATGAAACAATATGGAAGAAATGCGCAGATAAAGATTGAGCCTGGAAGATATATTGTTGCCGAATGCGGCACGCTGCTGGGAACGGTTCATTCGGTAAAAACAAATTATAACACGAAGTATATTGGAACAGACATAGGTTTTAACGTACTTATGAGGCCTGTTATGTATGATTCCTACCATGAAATCAAAGTATTCAGGAACGGAAAAGAGCTCGATAATTCAAAAGGCAGTAAAGCCACAGTTGTTGGCAATATCTGTGAAACAGGAGATATACTTGCAAGGGATAGAGAACTTCCTGATATCGAGGAGGGCGACATAATTGCGGTTCTGGATGCAGGGGCTTACGGCTATTCCATGTCCTCTAACTACAATATGAGGTTAAGGCCGGCTGAGGCTATTATTTGTAAAGATGGCTCCCATAAGCTAATTAGGAAGAGGGATACCCTTGAAGCTTTGTTGTCAGGATTCTAGTTACGCCAAAAAAGGGCTTTTCATGGCCGTTTGGGCGTGTAATAAAGCGTAGCGAGACCTTTCAAAGCTAACCTGTATAAAACTTTACATTTGGTTAGGGAGTTTCAAAAAATTCCTTGTTCAAGTTTTGTATGATGAAAACCCATTATATCAAGTTTTT
>JAUZPS010000665.1 GCA_030705945.1 Bacillota bacterium | reverse complement strand
TTTAAAAAATTCTTAGTTCAAGTTTTGTATTATCAAAACCCATTTTTGATAAGTTGCGAAAAAGATTTTACATTAAAATATATAGATAACCAAATGTAATATTAATCTTATTTGTTGCGCCCAACAGCCAAAAAAGGGCTTTTCAAAACGCCCTGATATTTACTTTACATTTGGTTATCTATATAAAAAGCGCTATTAATCTTACATTTGACGGAGCAAAATAACGAACGCTTTAACGTTATTTTGCGATAGGCAAATGTAAAAGATTAATTGCTTTTTATCTATATTTATAATCCACTTCTGATTGTTTAATAATCTGATGACGTTTTGTTAAAATGCTGGGCTATGATCATAACGTCGGTCATATTAATGGTATCATCTTCATTTAAGTCGCAGCCGGGTTTGTACTTTGTATCTCCATTTATTCCATTAAAGCTTTTTGCCAGTTCTATTATATCTGTCATATTAATTGTATTGTCCTTTGCGCCGTTTTGGGCTATATCCCCTGCCCACATAATTATTGGAGATGCTGCTGTTGAAATAACTATGTCATTTAAAGCTTGACTCGTATTAATTTGTCTTAATAGGTACTGAAGTTTATTTATTTTCAAAGAATAGCCAGTAGACAATTGAGGAACATCAGTGATTTCGAAATATCCATTTGAGTCACTGACTGCGGTTTTTCCGGTTCCCGCAACTTCAACAGTAAAGCCTTTTCTCACCTTAATTGCCAAATCTGTTCCAAATGAAAAATCTGGTTTAATATAACCGCTGATCTTTATGACTTTCGTTCCAGCAGTAGCTGTTGGGGTAGGTTTTGCTGTAGGAGTTACCGTATTGGGGATAGTGGCTGTTGAAGTGACTGTTGGTCTAGGAGTAGTCTGAGTCCCTTGAACAGCAACCATTTTCCAGTATTGATTACTTGCTCCCATATCTGACCATTGCTGTACTAAAGCGCCGTCTTCCAAAGCTTGCTTATAAACATCAAGCACTTTACTGCTGTTACGGTTTACAATTTTGTAATACCCATCGCCGTTATCTACCGGCTTCCACTGCTGATTAGCCCCGCCATTGCTTATCCATTGTATGACCGAACCACCGTCGTCTTTTGACTGATCGCTTACATCAAGAACTTTTCCGCTTTTCACATTAGTAATCTTCTTATAACCGCTGTCCGTATCCGAAAAATACCACTGTTGACTTGAACTACCGCTGTCAGTTTGTTGAATTATGTTTGCTCCATCAGCTGTAGAACCATCTTTTACAGCTAATACCTTTCCGCTGTTTTCATTAACAAGTTTGTAACACTCAACATTCCCAGTGTCTTCACTTATTATTCCACTTGCGACATCAATCTTTATCGAATTGTAAAAAGGTAGTTGCAGTTTTGTATCCGACTCAAATTCAAGGGGGAGCCATACATACTGAGAATCATTTACTTTTCCTCCCCATGCTCCAGCCCATCTATCGCCGGTATATAAATAGCTTGTCTGCGCTGCGCCTTGAATAGCGATTATGTATGCAGGCTGTGAATTATAAGTAGTGCTGTCGCCTAAATTGGTCAAAGTTGACCAACCACTGCTAAGGCTTTGTGAATATGCGTACTTGCCCTGGTTTGGACCCCAACCCGTACAACCTGATGTGATCAGGTAATAATATCCGTTTCTCTTTATAAGACAAGGCGCTTCTCTCTGCTGACCGGCAAAAAGCTTTGCCTTTACAGAAGCGACATTTTTGTAGTCTGAAGTCAGTTCATACAGCATCAGATCCATATTCTCATTTCCTGCAGATATGAAATAAGCTTTCCGATCTGTATCAACAAATAAACTGCAATCACGGGACATATATCCGCTTAATCCATGATCCGTAACTCCTGAATTTGCCATTGGGCGAAAACTACCCTGGTATGTATAATTCCCATCCGGAGTTTTACAATATGCCACAGCAGCTCTTGCTTGTCCATAATCTTTTCCGTTCTCCCAATGCATCCACATTACAAATTCATTTGTATTTTCATTGAATATAACCTTTGGTCTTTCGACGTTACATTTGTTCAATTCTGAAGCTGAGCTGGGCTTTAACACCTCTCCCCTGTATTCCCAATTCGTAAGGTCTGTAGAGCGATAACAACGAACGCCTAAAAAGAAATTTGAGTCGTCCCTGTATTCACCATACCAGTAATAATAGCCTCCATACCGCAGCAAGCTTCCACCATGAGCATGAATAATGTTCCCCGAAGTGTCCTTAAACTGTGTACCGTTTTTCAATGAGCTTACAGCAGCTTGAGTGATGAAACTTCCAAATATGTTGCTTATTAATAAAACAAAGATAAGCAACAAAGCAAAACAGCGCATTTTTACCAAACAAATCAACCCCCCTGTTTTTTATGAATTATGAAATTATTAAATTATTGCTTAAAGTATTCAGCTTATATTCATAAAAAAGTTTCTTATAACTACCACCCCTTATCCAAATAATTACCTTCATATTCCTATTTTATCATTTAAGAAATTTAAACACAATG
>JAUZPS010000664.1 GCA_030705945.1 Bacillota bacterium | reverse complement strand
TATTTTGCTCCGTCAAATGTAAGATTAATAGTGCTTTTTATATAATAAGGGCGTTTCAAAAAATTCCTTGTTCAAGTTTTTTAGATGGAAACCCTCCATATCAAGTTTTTGAAACGCCCAGTTGGCCAGTTATTTTTTTGATACAACCTAATTGAAAAAACTTTTGCGGCTTTTCGGTTACTTCCATATTTAAAACTTTAATCTCGAAAATTATAGATGACCAACCGTAAATTTTTATATCAGTTCGCTTTACGGGTCTCACTGAGGAATGATTGAGAAATTACTTCCGATTCTGAGCGGGTGCTCACGAGTTAAGTGAACACGTAAGGAAAGATTTTATCGGAAGTTATTCTTTCAACATTCTAAGCTTCATTGCTCAGCAACCAGGAAAAGTCATTTTTCGGCTGTTCGGAGCTCCGTATAAAACTAATTTTACTTTGGTTATCTCTACCAGATCTATAAGAATAGAATTTTTAAATAGTATTGTGCTATATTCTACCATAAAAGGCGCATTAATAACAAGTTCTGAAATTTATTATTTTAGTTAAATAAGTTACGAAAAAGATTTTACATTAAAAATGCAGTTGATACGTCTGCATTTTTCTATCAAAGCTGAACTTTTCGCAACTTATGAATCAAGGTATATATTTTGCAATATCAAAAATGGATGTAAAATATTTATTGCAAAATATATAAATATGCGCAAAAACTAAAAAATTTTTATCTTTACACAGAACAGGTGTTCGTTGTAAAATATAAATAGTTGGAGTGGGATTAGATGGGTAAAAGGATTATTTTTCATATTGATGTTAATAGCGCGTATTTATCATGGGAAGCTGTATATAGACTTCAGCGCGGCGAGAGTTTAGACCTTAGAACCGTTCCTTCCGTCGTCGGTGGGGACGAAGCCTCCCGGCATGGCATTGTTCTTGCAAAATCAATGTCAGCTAAGGCATTATATAAAATACAGACTGGTGAATCTCTTTTTGCAGTGAGGCAAAGGGCTCCAAATCTGATTATAGCGCCACCTCGCTATGATTTATATATGCAGTGCCACAAAGCCATGCTCAGTATACTAGAAGAGTATTCTCCATCTATACAGATATTTTCCATAGATGAATGCTTTATTGATTATACGAACATGGAAGCAATTTGGGGACCACCGCTAGACGCGGCTCATGCTATTGGTAAACGCATAGAAAAAGAATTAGGGTTTACAGTCAATATCGGAATCTCCTCAAACAAACTTCTTGCCAAAATGGGAGGCGACTTGAAAAAGCCCAATATGGTACATACTCTTTTCCCTGAAGAGGTAAGAACAAAGATGTGGCCGCTGCCTGTTGAAGATTTGTATGGTGTGGGACGCGCTACGGCGCCTAAGCTATATCAAATGGGGATCTATACCATAGGCGAGTTGGCAAATACAGACCCTGAACTTCTAAAATATAAGCTAAAAAGCTATGGACAGCTTATATGGGACTATGCCAATGGAATTGAGGAATCAAATGGAGTTAAGGATAGCAGGCCTCCTATAAAGGGTATTGGAAATTCCACAACCATTAATTTTGATGTGGATAATAAATATGACGCTTATAAGATACTGCTTTCACTTACAGAAATGGTATGTATGAGACTTCGGCAAGCTGGATTTTGCGCTCAGCTTGTTGCTGTATCTATAAAAACAAATGAATTTAAACACTACTCACACCAAAAGAAATTTTATACTCCCACAGATCATACAACGGTAATTTACGAATCCGCTTGCAGGCTTTTTGACGAATCATGGAAGGGAGAGCCTATAAGACATCTTGGGATAAGGTTGTCGGAGCTTTGTGGAAATGATTTTATACAGCTGTCGATACTGGAAGCTCATAATGAAAAGAAAAAAAAGCTTGATGAAACTATAGACAATTTACGAATGAAATTTGGATCAAAGGCAGCGTTCCGATCAGTATTCCTTCATTCAGGAATACACCCCATATCTGGAGGGGTTATGGAAGAAGAATACCAGATGATGTCAAGTCTTTTGTAGGAGTGTGTTTGTTATGAAGGTTTTAATGAAGCCTATTGAGTTAATTGCATGGTTTACCAAAGATGGAGCGCCAAATCCTCTAAAATATAAAATACAAGGTGAAAACGGCGAAAATATAACTGTTAATATTGAGAAGATTATCTTAAGGCAGGAAGAAAAACTCGCTGGAAACAGGATGTTTATCTATAGATGCCAAAGCACCATTAATTGTGTTGAACGTATATTTGAGCTAAAGTATGAATTAAACACCTGCAAATGGTTCTTGTATAAAATGTGATTATAAAGAATTGCGGATAATGGGTACTACAGCATCCGAGAATATCTAGAGGATAAATTTATCAGTCTGAAGGTATATAAGTTACGAAAAAGATTTTACATTAAAAATGCAGTTAATACGTCCGCATTTTACTATCAAATCTGAACTTTTCGCAACTTATGAATCAAGGTATATATTTTGCAATATAAAAAATGGATGTAAAATGTTTATTGCAAAATATATA
>JAUZPS010000663.1 GCA_030705945.1 Bacillota bacterium | reverse complement strand
TTATCGCAAGAAGATATATAAAACAAGGCTTCTCTGTAGAGGAAACAGCAAAAATTATCCAACATCCAATTGAATTTGTCAAGTCAGTCATATAGATTTTAGTTTCATTATCTGCAACATCTATTGCGCGTTTTAATTATGGAGCGAAGCGAATAAAATGAGATTAAACGAAAAGACTACAGGAATTATATCGGATGTGAGGATAATCCTTGCAGCTCTGTGGATAACTCGAATGTTAAGTGGTTTACAGGGAGATACAACGCGTCTGCAAGATCCGGCTTCCCTACAGTCTTTAATTCGAAGACCGGCCTGTAGCAGTATCCAGCGAATTATTGCTGGTAATGTCAATAATTTTCATGGTCCCGATTTTTATGAGCGTCTTGACCCTGGCATTGAAGTATCCCGTGATTCGTTGGGCAAACCGTATCATAGGCATATTCTTTGCTTTGTTTGATCTCGTTTTTCTGGTTTTAGCACTTTTAGTATTGCGATCCGCTGGATATGAAATAGTCTGGTCAATAGCATATCTTGTGTTTACCTTACTGATTGTTTGGTACGCATGGAGGTTACCTAAACAAGCATGAATCGATCCATGAGAGTTAATTGTTCAGAAGGAATTGATGCATCTTTACTCAAATTTACTACTATGCTTAAATCTAGGGGGTGAAATGTATGAATAGTAATTTTTTTATATCGATAATTATAGTAATTGGACTTACATCTGTGCTTGCCACCATAATAATTGCATTGCAAGTTAAAAGAAATAGGTTCTTTAAGTACTTGCCCGCAATCATAACTGGAGCTCTAGCAATATTGTTTTGCGCTGTTATAACTTTTATTAATTATAATAAATACGGAGGAATGGGATATATTGGGCTTGTATATGTTGTGGTATTTATGATTGCATTTCCTCCCGTATTAATATCCTTACTAACTGCTGCTTGTTTTGACCTTTTTAAAAAGCGATACTAATTTATTTTCCGAAGAAATTATTAACTGGAAAATCTATCAAGAAGGTAAGTTGAGGGGAATATGGACCAATATAATTTTAATTATTGGTAGCTACAACTAATTTTTCACATATCTAATACGTTTCCATACAAACAAAAATCCCCAAAACACGAGGCTTTGAGGATTCGGTATCTTGAAAATATTATCTCTTTGAGAACTGTGGAGCTCTTCTTGCTTTTTTGAGACCGTATTTCTTTCTTTCCTTCATTCTTGGGTCTCTTGTAAGAAAACCTGCCTTTTTTAATACTAATCTGAGTTCTTCATCAGCCTTTAACAAAGCTCTTGAAATACCATGTCTGATTGCTCCAGCCTGACCGGTAAAACCGCCACCTGCAACCTTACATAACACATCAAATTTTCCGATTGTGTCTGTGAGAACCAAAGGTTGTTTAACTATAACCTTAAGTGTTGCCAAACCAAAGAAATCATCAATACTTCTATCGTTTATGATAACTTTTCCATCTCCTGGAACAAGTCTAACTCTTGCAACTGATTTTTTTCTTCTACCAGTTCCATAATATTGAACTTTTGCCATAACTCCCAATTCCTCCTTTCAATTAAATATCTAATACAAGCACTTCAGGTTTTTGCGCTTGATGTTCGTGTTCTGATCCCTTGTAAACCTTTAATTTCTTATACATAGATCTTCCAAGGCTGTTCTTTGGCAGCATGCCTTTGATAGCTAATTCTACAGCCATTTCAGGTCTTGTTGCCATAACATGCTTATACTTTAATTCTTTCATTCCGCCTGGATATCCAGAATAATGTCTGTACATTTTCTGTTCCAATTTCTTACCTGTCAAAACTACCTTCTCTGCATTTAATACAATTACAAAATCACCTGTATCAACATGTGGAGTATAAGTAGGCTTATGTTTCCCTCTAAGTAACTTTGCAACTTCGCTTGCAAGTCTACCAAGCGGCTTTCCATCAGCATCGACGATTAACCATTTTCTTTCAATTTCTTGTGGCTTTGCCATAAAAGATTTCATTAATTTTCCTACCTCCTTAACAACGGATTTAACTTTAATTTATAGTCATTTGAATTTTCAAGAATGCTAAAGACATATCTATACCATCAGGTTTTAAAATAATACTTTTATCATTCCCTTGTTCAATCCAATGAACCAATTTTTAGACACTATAACATTTTAATATTATTATTTTGATGTGTCAAGCTATATTTTTAATTTATCTCACTTTTTCTCTAATTATTTCACATATCTTATCGATTCCTTTCATATAATCGCTCACCATTTCATTTTTTTTGCATTTTAATTAAGGGCGTTTCAAAAAATTCCTTGTTCAAGTTTATATGACGAAAGCCCATTATATCAAGTTTTTGAAACGACTAGTTGCTAAGTTTTTTCTGATACTACCTAATGTGATATAAAAGTAAGCGTCAAAACGAATGTGTATTGAAATAATAGAATAGAGCCATGTTTTATCAACGCTCCATTTTGCTATTTTTCTTGGATTTGCATATATCAGGTATTCTGTCAGACCATGGCAGCAGATCTTG
>JAUZPS010000662.1 GCA_030705945.1 Bacillota bacterium | reverse complement strand
GCCGTGATCCGGTCTGATATAGCCTTCAAACCCTATGTCATGGTAAGCTTTCATTATTTCATACATGTCAAAAGAGCCATCTGATGACAGATGGGATGATTCATGAAAAGATCCGCCGGCTAAGAATTTTATGTTTCTTACATGTCCGAAATGAATCCTTCCCATGTTGCCGAAATACCGTATCAAATCAGGTATATTATTTTCCGGATTGGCGCCTAAAGAGCCACTGCAAAGCGTTAAACCATTGTAAGGGCTGTCAACTAGTTTTATAAGTTTCTCAAGGTTTTCTTTGCAGGTAACAATTCTTGGAAGTCCAAAAAGTGACCAAGGTGGGTCATCGGGATGGATAGCCATTTTTACGTCTTCCTCTTGGCAAATTGGAATAATATTTTCGAGGAAGTATTTCAAATTAGAGAAAAGTTTGTTTTCATCAATAAGTTTATATTTCTCTAAAGTGTCTTTCAATTCTTTAAGTCTGTAGGGCTCCCAGCCGGGAAGAGAAAAACCGTTTGAGTTGGTTTCCATGTCTTCAACAAGTTTTACAGGATCGGTATTCTTAATTAAATCATTATCATAATAAAGCGCCTCTGAGCCATCTTTTAGTTTCCATGCAAGGTCGGTCCTTAACCAGTCGAACACAGGCATAAAGTTATAACAGATTACCTTAATTCCGGCTTTACCAAGATTCCTTATGGTTTTTTGGTAGTTCTCAATATATTTGTCTCTCGTTGGCAGGCCAAGTTTAATGTCTTCGTGGACATTTACGCTTTCTATTACTTCCAGCTCCAAACCTGCATTTTGTACAGTGTTCTTAAGCTCCAGAATATTTTCCATAGGCCAGACGTCTCCTACCGGAATATCATATAATGCTCCGACGATACCGGTAATTCCAGGTATCTGCCTTATTCGCCAGAGTTCAACACTATCATTACTTACTCCAAACCACCTGAATGTCATTTTCATCAAAGTTCATCCTCCTCAATATTCATAAACACTTCTCCAACAGTTCTTTAACAGCATTTTTCCCGCGGACCATTTCCTTTAGGTATCCTTCAACTTTTCGCCCTAAACTTGTGGTATATAGATTGATTCCAAATAGTTTTTCATCAGAGAGAATGGGGTAAAGACAATCTCCTACTGAATCGACGTTACCATATCTGATTCCTGCAATAAAGGTCTTAAGTTCACTTAACATAGGATCGGGACTTAATTCCATAATTTCTCCATCATCGTTTACGCCAAGGAGGTATCTTAACCATCCAGCGATAACCAAAGGTATATATTTGAGGCTATCTATATCCAATTGTGGATCAGAAAAGTAAGTTTTGATGGTTTCGCCAAACCTTGCGGGGATCTTTTGTGATGTATCGGTTGCAATTCTTTGAGGCGTATCAGGAATAAACGGATTTGGCAGCCTCACATCTATTACTTCCTTAATGAAGGCTTTTGGATCAAGTATTAATGGATGAGCAACCGCAGGGAGTCCTTCGTCATAACCGATTTTTTCCACAAGTTTGCGTAAACATGGGTCCTTCATCTCATCTGCAATGGACTGAAACCCAAGGATGCTGCCAAAAACTGCAAGCGCGGTATGCAACGGATTCAGACAGGCGCCAACTTTCATCTTTTCAACTCTTTCTACAGTTTGTCTGTCTGTGAAGAGAACTCCCGCCAATTCAAGCGGCATACGTCCATTGGTGAAGTGATCCTCTATTATCAGGTACTGTGATATCTCTGCGTTGACAAAAGGAGCTATATAGGTCTTCTTAGCAGTACATATTATCTCTGTACTCTCAAAACCGCATTGGTTCAATGCGGTTTGAATTTTTTCCGATGGTCTTGGTGTGATTTTATCTATCATAGTCCATGGAAAGGATACCTTATGTGGATTATTCAAATAATCCATAAATGAGGATTCTACAAAACCATTTTCAATCCATAACCGGACTACGGTTTCAATGGATTTCTTAAGCGCCTCGCCGTTTTTTGCGCAATTGTCCATACTGACAAAGGATAGTGGCAGCTCTCCTTTTAAATATCTCCGGTATGCCAGTGAGGTAATTTTAGAAATGGTGTGTTTAGGCTGCAGGGGACCGTGATTTATATCGTGGATTACTTCAGATAAGAAATTCCCTGACGCATCGGTGAGTGAGTAGCCTTTTTCTGTGATGGTAAAGCTGGCAGTCTGAAGTGATGGGGTTTCAAATATTTGATTGAGTCTTTCCCAATCTCTTTGATCTCCCACAAGACTTTCAGCTATGCTTCCGATAACACTATTCTTTAAACTTCCGTCAGGGTTCATAAGCGCTAAAAGACTCAGGTTGTCACAGGGCCTGTAGACTTTTTCAATAACTTCCTGATCATAGGTTTCAACAACTATGATACCTGTGTCTACTTTATTTAAGTTTAATAAAGTATTTTGCAGAGGCGCAATAAAAGCTTTAAATATGTTTCCAGCTCCGAAATGTATCCATGTAGGATTGTCCCGGGTCTTGCAAACCATTTCTTCAATGTTGTACATAGGTATTTCAATGT
>JAUZPS010000661.1 GCA_030705945.1 Bacillota bacterium | reverse complement strand
CAGGCTCTGTTACCATAAGTGACATAGATAATGATACAAAGGCTTACATATCAAACATGAAGGGCGCAATCGGAAACAATACTGAAATAATAGCGACCAACGAGGCTCAAGCCGCGTCCCTCGCAGGAGGCGTCGGAGTTTCAAGTACATTGGGAATAGGAGCTTCGGTGGCTTACAACAACATTCATAATGATGTTTACGCCAATGCGGTCAACTCAAACTATGAGCAGCTAGGAAGCTTAAAAATAAATGCGGTTAACGGCCAGCATAATGATGAAATGGATACTGTGGATGAGCTTAGAAATGATATATCATCCTCAGATACTACCGCCAAAGATAAAATGGACATAATAAGTCTGGGAGTTTCGGCCGGAGTATCCAAAACATTGTCCATTGCGGGAACGGTTTCCTACAATATTATTGACAATAATATCAACGCATCTATGGAAAATACAAACTTTATAAATTATGAGGGCGCAGCGTCAATATCTAAGGGGCCCATTGAGGTTAAGGCGTTGAACGAAGCTGATATAATATCTTTATCGGGAGCGGTTGGGGTATCCGGTACCGGAGGATTTGCCGCGGCAGTGGGTATAAACAGAATAACTGGCGGAACAAGATCGTCCATTATAGACAGTATAATCCCAACTTCAGGCAAGATAGACAATCACGCGTATATAAATTCATTTATCGTAGGACTTGGAGTAGGCGTCGCTGTAGTATCTGACAGTCTCAATAATTTGTCGGATTGTACAAGTGATGTTAACACCGACGGCCTTGGAAGCGAAATGGAAACCGGAAGTACTGATAAATTCAATAAAAAGGAAATGCCAAAGACAGGGGCGTCACCGGGAGACAATTCAGGTAAAGAGGGAGGATCCTTTGGAATTGGAATTTCAGGCAGCGTATCCATTAACCTTATAGATGCGGAGGCTGTAACAAGCATTGTTAATACCAAGTCCGCCCAAACGGATCTTGAAGCGGGAGCTGTATCAAATATAAACACAAACAAGTCAGATATATACTCGTTGGCTGGAGCAGTAGCGATAAACGCGAGTTCAGGCGGTTCAGGGGCAGTAATGTCAGGGGCGGTAAGCTACAACTCCATAAAGGGAAAAAATAACAGCTTTATAAGCAATCTAAAAATTCATGATGCGGGAAACCTTTACGTCGACAGTCAGCATAGTGGAACCATATATTCACTTGCGGTCGGAGGCGCCGGAGCATCCTTCCAGTCAAAAGGAGTTGTTTTGGCAGGTTCCGTGACAATTAACAGCATAAGTTCAGCTACCGACGCTTATCTGGAAAACTGCGCCGGAGATGTTGGAGGGGACACAAGCGTAAAATCCAATAATGGTTCTAAAGTAAGAACGCTTTCGGGCGGAATAGCCGCCGGGGCTTCAGTGGGTATTGGTCTTGCTGCAAGCGTAAGCCTTCTAAATGGTGATACGCAGGCTAATATAAACAATTCTAATTTCAATCTAAAGGGATCTCTAGTTGTCGGAGCATCTAATGGAACGGATTTAGCCGATCAAAACGAATTAGATATCCTTGCTCTGGCTTTGAGCGCGGGAATCAGTCAATACGCAGGCTTGGGTACTTGCGCTGTAGTTAGCGTTATCGGGAATGAAACCCACGCGAAAATAACCAATTCACAAATTAATATTGATTCTGATAAAGATCTGGACATGAAGTCCATAGACTATTCGGATGTCATAAGTATCGCCGGAGGCGTTGGAGGTTCAACAGGAGGAGGCGCCCTTGGAGCAGCGGTTTCATATAACGAAATAGGCGGATCAGTTGATGCTGTTACAGACGGTTCAATTATTAAGACAGAAGGAGCTGTAAATATGGCGTCGGATGCCGATGGACAGATCAAATCTGTCGCGGCCGGTCTGTCCATGTCGAGATACGCTTCTTTAGCAGGTTCAGCTACGCTGAATTTAATAAAGAGAGATGTAATTTCAAATGTTATAAACTCATCAATAGCGGAAAATGACCGCTTTGCAAAATCCGTATCAGTTAAGGCTGACGAGAACTCGGATGTTATTTCCTTAGCAGGATCGGCAGGTTTGGTTGGAGATGTGGCTGTAGGAGCATCTGTTGCGTACAACGAGCTTAAAAACAATGTAAAAGCGTTTATTGAAAGTTCAAAGGTACTATCAGGCGGTAATCTGGATGTAGAAGCCAAAACTTCCGGAAAAGTAAAGTCATGCTCGGCCGGAGCGGCTGTCGCGGCAGCTGTGGAAGGTGAAATTCCGGTCGGTGTGGGTATTGCGGCATCCGTATCCCTTAACCTTAATAAGAAAGCAGTCGAGGCTTACATAAACAAGTGTCTTAATATCGAAGGACATTTAATAAAGAGTAATAAGGAAGTTAATGTAAACGCCATTGAGAATACGGAATTTACCACAGTAGGCGGTATGCTTGATTTTGGTCTGACAGCCGGTTTGGGTGGCTCGGTAGAGTTTACAAACCTGAATAACGGCATAAGGACACACATTACAGATTCTGATGTTATAGGACTTTCGAAGGTTGCT
>JAUZPS010000660.1 GCA_030705945.1 Bacillota bacterium | reverse complement strand
GGGGAAAAAATGATTCCCCCAGAATATATCGTTTATCACAAGACATGCCCAGTAGGATTTTTATTTAAAGTTATAAAAAATTTAAACTGTCGCGGTTAATCTATTTTTTATATTTTCTACTTTATTTTGCAAGCATTCTTATTTTATCTTTTGTTTCATAAAGTGAGTCATTGATACCAGTGAATATTGATATATTTTGCAGGTAATAGTAGGTGCCTATGGGATTAAACAGATAATGATTAACGGATAATCCATATGGCAGATCAGAATCATTCTCTGAATTTTCAGGCTTTGAGTCAAGCTTTGAATCTTTTATTAATTGGCTGAATCTTTCATTGACTTTTTTGGCAGTTTTATTATAATCCAAAAACGGCCATTTATATTTAAGACTTTTTAAATAAGTTATTACAGACAAGTTTTCACTATTAAATCCCTTTTCTCTGGAAGCTTCAAGCTTTCTAATCAGAATATCGCTGTTAAAGTTTAGATTCTCAAGGTAATTTTCCGGGAAAAATCTTTTATTGTTGTTGTAAAAATCCATCAAAAGATCAAGAGTTGTTTTGGCGATAAGGCTGTTGATTAAATTGGGATTTTTACAGTCTAAAAGATTAATAGATGAATTCCACAATAAATGGTATTTGGTTAAGGCGCTTTCACGTTGTCCTGTAGTAAAAAGATACTTGATTTCTATTAGGTCAAGGCGAAAAAAATTTAAAAGACCCTTGTTGCTTTGTGGTTCAATAGTTTGGTCGTCCTTTTGATAGGATGGATTTATGATATAGAAGGTATTCGTGGAAAGTATGTCAATAATGCTTTTTCTTAGAGTTTTAGTATTTGATATGATAGTTAAAATTTTGCTATCTATTGGAACATTAGAATTAGCATACTTTTTATAAATGTTATATACGGAATCTGTTGTATGCTTTTTATTAAACTCAGCAAAGAGAGGTTGAAGCTGGTTAAATATTTTCTCTCCGTTTGGATCTGATGGAATAGGCTTTATTTCTGTCTCAGCGGCTTTATCTGGGGGTAGATTTATTATGCAGATAGTAAACGAAGCAAGGAAAGAAATATTAATAATAATTGAGATAATAATTAACAAAGTGTATATTAATTTTTTGGAAATACCCGTAATTCTTCTGCTAAATACACTCAGAGCATAATTGGCAATAGGAATAAGCGTAATAATAATTATCCATCCAGAATCTAATACTCTTGTAAAATAGAGAAATAAGGATACTGATAAACCCATTATAAGGGTAATAAGATTATATTTTTTCATTACCAACCATTCCTTTCCTGATTTTTATTTATATCATTTACTAAAGCTTTAAGCTGGAAAATATAAGCGCTATACTTATTGCTGCCTTCCGTATTATCGATATTTGACGAAGTTATTTTTGGGGTATTGAAGCTGTAAATATTTACAGAACTGAGCAGTTTCAGTATAACCATTCCAGTTGAAAGAATAAGAAATGCTGATAGAGATAAACTTATGATGAGTTCTCTATAATAGACTTTCTTATATTTTGGTGTATTTATACTTTCCATAACATTTTTTCTAATATCGGGTTCAGGTAAATTAACTCTGTCAAATATATCTTTCAGGTATTTTTCATCATTCATGTTTTCACCTACTTTAGTCTTATTTTTAATTTTAATTCATTATTGCTTCCTGTTATTGCTTCCCTACTGTATTAATTTTGCCTATGTAGTCGCTGTCCCCGTTAATGGTTGTATTTTCAAGAATTGCTTTGAGTTTTTTCTTGGCTCGTTCATACCTTTTTCTAACAGCTGATTGCTTTAATTTAACTATATCAGATATCTCATCATAACTTTTTTCTTCTACGCATCTTAAAATTAAAATTGTTCTATCTTTTGATGCAAGTATTTTCAACGCTGAATTCAATTCTTTTCCATATTCCATGTCGGTAAGAGAATCACCAATATTGGAATTACCTTTATTTAAACCCTCCGGTAAAGGTAAAAATAAGAATAGTTTTTTTCTACTGAGGAAATTAACGCAATGGTTGTAGGATATTGTGTAAACCCATGCAGAAAAGTTAGTTGATGATTTATAAGAGCTTAAATTGTTATATACTTTAATAAATATTTCCTGAAGAGTATCTTCTGCGTCAGAAATATTACCTAGCATATGATAACAGTACCTGAACAATGGTTTCTGAAATGAATTTATAATCACTTCAAAGGCGGAATTATCTCCATTTTTTATCAGATTTATTGCATTTTCTATTATGTCCAAGCTCTGCCCCCCTTTTCATCATAATTCATCGATATTAAAATCATTGTTAATCTAAGTTTTTATTGCTACAAGCTTTATATATTTTAAAACAGTTTATAATGAAATTTTGTGACAAAATATCCAATTAATTATAGAGTGTATTTAAAATATAATCAATTTATATAAAAAGCAATTAATCTTTTACATTTGCCTATCGCAAAATAACGTTAAAGCGTTCGTTATTTTGCTCCGTCAAATGTAAGATTAATAGTGCTTTTTATATATATAAGTTGCGAAAAAGATT
>JAUZPS010000066.1 GCA_030705945.1 Bacillota bacterium | reverse complement strand
ATTAATCTTACAGTTGACGGAGCAAAATAACGAACGCTTTAACGTTATTTTGCGATAGGCAAATGTAAAAGAGTAATTGCTGTTTATATAGTATCAAAAAAACTTAGCAACTGGTCGTTTCAAAAACTTGATATAATGGGTTTTCGTCGTATAAACTTGAACAAGGAATTTTTTGAAACGCCCTAATTACTTGTAAACTACTTCGAAAGTTCTACTAAGAAGTTAAGTTACCTTTATGGTTATAATCTGTCCCGTTTATTAGTTCAATTTTGATTTTATTAAGAAGCCTTTCTGCATCATTCTTACTGATGGTAGAATGGTAATAGCCCATTGACAAAGTTAAAATATTGTTATAAGTACTAACCATAACCAACAATCCAGGAGCGCGTACAACGGGTGGAACAATGTAAGCATCTGTTATAATGTTTCTTCCAAATTTCATTAAATATTTTGTAATAAACCCTAGATTAGATAATGTTGGCACACATTTGTCACCACAGTAAAAGGAACAATGCGAGGCTCTTTCGGTAACTTCTGAACCAACCTGATAATACGCGAGGGTCTCTTGAAAACTCATTTTCTCTAAACGTTCCAAGCCAATAGCGCTTTGCAAACCAGGATATCCCTTTTTTATCTCATTTGTTACAGTTTTAATTCTTGATAAGGTTTCATCGAATGGCTCGTTTTTTATCATGGATAGTCTGGTGTTTACAGATCCAGAAAAATTACGTATTGCTTCGGTTTTATGGTCGGAAAGATATCGCCTTAAATCAACTGTAATAGGTATTTCCATTGGATATCCATAAATTGGCTCACCCATATCCAGCATTGCTCTATAAAACGCGGTAAGTATTAAGTCATTGACTGTAGCTTTCATTAATTTAGCATATTTCTCTATATAACTAAATTGCTCCTCGGAGATTCTACACACCTCAATATGAATATCATTTGATACTTCCTTCTTCCATGGAAAAGGCCATGTAGGCAATAGGATTTCTGATCCTGGTATAAATGCCGCATTCAGATCAGTTATATTAAGAGCATTGAATAATCTATCCTGATCCTTCCTGTTGCGTATTCTTGGTTTTGGTACAAAAATCCCGTTTTCATGATCAATGCAGGAGTATATATCAGAAAGCAGCTGTATATATTCTTTTACACCAGTTCCATCGCAACAAGCGTGATTAATTTTTATTCCTAAAGCATCATATCGCTCTGATCGGATCAGCTTTATTTTCACCATCGGATCATTATCCATATCCAATGGACTATCTATATACCTTTGAACTGCCTCATCAATATTGTTGGTCTCCTCCATGAGACAGAACGTAACATTATCAATATCATCTATTCGTTTCCAATACGGAGGCTCGTCTTCAACAAAGCGGCAGCCAAAAACAGGTTCTGCGTCAACGGATAGCCTCACCGCTCTTGAAAGCTTGTTAAAGTCTATTCTACCATCAAACTTCAAAATGGCTTGAATCTGAAAATTTGCCATTCCATAACGGGCTACATAATTATATATATCGTGTCCATTAGCCGGTAAAATATTTTCATTATTACTTGTATTTCCATTATTAGCATTAGCATATTTACTAAATACATCATTAATGTCCTTATAGTATTTAATATAATTTGAGAAAGCCTTTTCATATACCTCTTTTATAAGGTTGGGATCATAATCTGGTAAGATAGGCGCAAATGAGTAGCCTAAATTTTTATATATATCCAAAACAGCTTTAATCATCTTATCCTTATCCATATAATTATCAAATATTCCTTCGTAAGGAATTTTAATTTTGGTATCACCTAATTTAAATACAAGCTTCATAATTATTCTCTCTCCACACTAAAAATTATGCGTTTAATTTTTCTAAACTCTCGTCAATTATGTTCATTAGCCACTTTTCTTCTCCATGAATTTTGTCTTTAAGTTTAGCTGCCGCCACGGGAAGTTTCCATGCATCAATATCCTCAAATCTGGCTTTGGAAAGTCTCATATATTCATTTGCATAAGTCCAATATGTTAACCATTTAATATACTGCGCTGGAGTCACTATAATATCAGGCGCGCCATCAGGCATTGCCGGCGAGTTCATAATCATACATGTCCTGGCGACATCTCCTAATGGATTCCCGATGTACGCGCCATTCCAATCAATAGCGACTAATTTGTTATTTGATACAATTATATTGCCAAAGTGAAGATCCCCATGGCAAATACTCGTGCCATCTTCCAGAGATTGAAGATAACCATAAATTTTCTGAAGCCTACTACCAAGTATTTTAGAGGAGCGGTTAATTTTATTTATGAAGATTTCCTTTTGCGAAGGTAATCCATCTACAGAATACTTGTGTATTTTATAGTGAAACCCCGCTGTCTCTTTGGCGTATTGGTATAACATCCAAGGCTCTGCTTCAACGTGTTTAAATAATGATTTGCCAAAAATCCTTCTAAAAATTAGCCCTTTGCGACCTTCCATATCTATTATGTCAAACACTTTAGGTGAAGGTACTCCAGCATCATGCACTAAAGATCCTATTTTAGCTTCTCGGGATATCCAATCGCCGCTAAACTGTTCAAAATAAAGTTTCAAAACTTTATCATTTCCCCATGAATATACTTCAGCAGTCATTCCTTTGCCTATTAATTCTCCTTTTATCATAAATAACTCCTTTGACTAATAAATAAATGGAACCTAAGAGGCGTTATTGTTATACACAAAGGATGTTCATCCTTTTATATGGCGTTTCTAACTTTTGTGTTTGAATAATATCTAAAGGTGTGAGCTACTTCTCAATATATACAATAAAAATAATAAGTCTTATCCTTGTTATGGTCTGCATACATTTACAAGTTCATCTTTAATCCTTGCCACGAGCCCATACGCATCTTTATGACTTATTGATCCTTTGTAATAGCCGGATATCAAAGTTAATATTCCGTTATAGGTACCTGCAAGAAGCAAGATTCCCGGGGCGCGAACAACAGGAGGAAGAATATACGCTTCATTAGCAACACTTTTACCAAATTTAATTGGGGACTTTGATACAAAGCCAATATTGGATAGCCCTGGCATGCATATGTTGCCGTTAAAAGCAGAATACATAGATGCAATATCAGAAAACTTTGATGTACGTTTGAAGTAGTCACTAATCTGGTTGAAATTCATTTTTTCTATAAATTCTGCGCCTCTAGCATTTTGCAAACCAGCATTCCCGTTTTTTATTTTTTTTGTTTCCTGCATTATCCTGGATAAGGTTCCATCAAAAGATTCATCTCTTATTCTTGCTATTCTTGTATTGAATCCTCCCGAGAAATTGCGGATTGACTCAGCCTTTTGATTGGGGAGGTAACGGCGTAAATCAATAGTAGAACTTATGTCCATGGGTATACCATATAAAGGTCGCGAAATATGGAATAGAGCTCTATAATATGCAGTTAGTAAAAGATCATTTATTGAAGCCCCTCTAGCCTTCCCATATTTAGATAACAAGTCCATCTGCTCCTGAGTGAGACTGCATTTGACAAAACGTATAGAATCTGTTTTTACGTACTTTAATGGGAATGCCCATATTGTTTTTGGCAAGTCCAAATATGGATTCCATCCTATTTCAGGATTCTTAATTCCAAGAGTACTAAATAATTTATCCTGATCCTTCCGCCCACTTATGCGCGGTTGTATATTGACCTTGCTATTTTCCTGATCTATCGATGAATAAAGTTCTGAAAGGAGCTGGATATACTCCTTTGTTCCAGCGCCGTCACAACAGGAGTGATTAATTTTAATACATAAAGTATCATATATGTCTGAACGTATTAACTTTAGCTTAACCATTGGATCTTTGTCCATATCCAAAGGACTTTCTAAAAACCGGCTAACAGCATCGTCTACATTGTTCGTCTCCTCTATGAAACAAAACTTGATTTTATCAACATCATCTATCCGTTTCCAATATGGCGGATCGCTTTCAACAAAACGACAGCCCAATACAGGTTCTGATTCAACTGATAATCTTACAGCCTTCGACAACTTGTCATAATCTAATCTCGAATCAAACTTAATAACAGCTTGAATCTGGAAATTTGCTATTCCATATCGAGCAACATAATTGCATCTATCATGCCCATTAGCAGGTATAACCTTTAGCCTGTCTTTTGAACTCTTTTGACTTGCATTATTTACATGTTTTCCAAATGTATTATTAATATCTCTATAATAATCTTTTATGTTTGACAATATTTTTTCATATGTGTGATTAGTAAAATCTTGATCCGAGTTATTTGAAATAGTTTCAAAAGGATTAGGGAAATAACTGAAGATTGACGGCATAGTTTCAAGTATCTTATTTTTTTTGAAATAGTCGTTAAATATTCCTTCGTAAGATATTTTCACTTTGTTGATACCGGGTTTAATTGTTATTTTCATATAAATATCCACACCCCAAATATGTTAAATTAATTGAGTTAACTTTAAACCTACCATATTATGAATAGTTGAACTGAATATAAGTTGCGCATAATTACAATATTATGTCTTGTTATAATATTTTATGTTAATTTGAAGGCAAGTGTTACTATAATATTATTATGTTGACATTAAATGATGCCTCAATATAACCAACGAATTATTATGTGAACAGTATAAGATATGAAGGGATAGAATAAATTAACATAATTAATTATATAAGTTGCGAAAAAGATTTTACATTAAAAATGCAGTCAAGGTAGTATTAAAAAAAACTTAGCAACTGGTCGTTTCAAAAACTTGATATAATGAGTTTTCGTCATATAAATTTGAACAAGGAATTTTTTTGAAACGCCCTTAGTAAAGGCAAGGAATAAGAAGAATTTTGAGATGATAAATTACCCGGTTATCCGGGGTTTACGTATGTAACTCCATTTCACAATATTTATCTCTTGATGAATTCTGCTACCGGCAGGTTTTCAAGGAAGCGCTTTTTAACACTATGAGCAAAATCTGGATTTGATATGTTAAAAAGCGCTAGTTAATTTCAGTCTTTATTTTAGTGAGCTGAGTATCCTCCATCAATAACCATGGTGGAACCGGTAATGAATTTTGATGCGCTACATAGTAGGTATGCTGTTGCAGAAGCAACATCTTCGGGGTGTCCTACTCCTAAAATCTGCCTTTTTTTTAGTTCAGCCTCAAAATCATTATTATTCACAATTTCTCTTAGTCCTTCATACATTTGAGTTTCTATTATACCTGGCGCGACTGTATTTATTCTTATCCTCTTTGGAGCTAATTCAAGAGCCATCGATCTGATTGCGCTCTCAAGCGCGCCTTTGCTTGCGCAGTATGCTGTCAGCCCCCTGGCGCCTACTTTGCTTGAAATTGATGAAATAGCTACTATGCTACCACCATTATTATTGTGTTTTCTATTGGAAAAATGTTTTACAAGTTCCACAAACGCGTAAAAATTTACATTCATGATTTTATTTAAATCGGCTAATTTTAGATATTGAATAGGAACTGTTATTGATATCCCGGCAGAATGTACCAAGCCATCAAGTTTTCGCCCATCACTGCATACCTCGCTAACCATATCCCCAATTTCATCCAGGTTGTTCAAATCCATAGAGTAATAATAATGGTCTCCATGCTCTAGTAAGTTATATGTCTCATTAAGCCGATCTTGATTTCTTGCCACCATTATTAAATTTGCCCCTAATTTACTTAAATATATTGCAATTCCTCTTCCAATACCTGATGAAGCGCCAGTAAGTAAAATATTTTTGCCTTCTAAGTCTATTACATCTGCCACTTAGTTTCACCCCTCTTTAAAGTAATCATTTGTATATATCATCGGAAGGCATACAGACTTATCCAACTCAAGGTAAATACCTCCCCAAGACAACCCAACTCCAAAGCCACACAGAAATAATCGGATTGTCTCGCTTGATTTGTCTTCGCCCAATGCATCAACCAATGTCAGGGGTATGGATTCTCCACTCGTATTTCCATATCTATCAATGGACACTGCAACTTTCTCCATTGGAATGCCTAATTTCTTTGACACATGCTTAAGTATAAACAGGTTTGCCTGGTGGAACACATACATGTCAACATCATTTACACCGATATCATATTGTTTCATGAAGCTTTTAATACTTCTTGGAACATCAGTTATGGCAAAAGTAAAAATCTCAGAACCATCCATGGATAAATCATAATCTGGCGCATTATTTATTCTACTTCTGCTTCTTGCATGACCTGCTGGAACTATTATACTTTTAAATTTATTACCGTTGGTTTTTAAGAAGTATTTTAATTCTTTTCCCTTTGTCTTTTCCAGCGCAGTAGCAGTTCCACCATCTCCGAATACCATTGCAGTCGCGCTGTCATACGGATTAATACCGAAATTGCTGGTATCTCCTACAAGTAGCAGTACTCGGTTCAAGTCCTGCGTTGAAATAATGGTTGCTGCCTGCCATACACCATATACATATGCAGAACAGCCAAGATTTATATCAAAGGCAATACAATCCTCGCTAAGACCAAGACGATGCTGCAGAACACACGCCGTAGCTGGAACAGCATAATCAGGGGTTTGAGTAATCATGATCAAAGCATCGATGGAGGAAGGCTCCCAATTCAACTTTTCCATAAGGCTTTTAGCGGCTACATAGCACAAATCTGAAGCGCATTGCTCATCCAAAGCAACATGTCTCGTTTTTATACCAGTCATATTAATAAACTTTTGGACACTTTCCTCACCAAATACTTCAGTATAATCCTTGCTTTTTTTAATGTTATCGGGTACTGCGCATGCTATGACTTTAATTTCAACATCTCTTAGTATTCCTGTAGCCAATTTTCTTCACCTCATTCCATCTGATCAACAATATCTTTTATAGTTTTAAATTTTTTAACTTCTGCAGGCGTAAGTACTTTTTCAAAACTTTCATCAAACATTGCAATCAAAGCAATGACAGCCATCGAATCCCAGTTCTCTACTTCATCTAACCCTAAATCTTCATTTAAAGAATCTCTTTCAATATCCAATAAGTCTTCCAACATATTTAATTTTTCTTTAACGGTCATTTTGGCCACTCCTTTTCATAGACATAAAATTACACTTAGTTAAATATAACCTAAATGTATATTGTTAGTAGACGTTTATTTACATAATATAATATACTTATGTGAGAAATTAGGGCGTTTCAAAAAATTCCTTGTTCAAGTTTATACGACGGAAACCCATTATATCAAGTTTTTGAAACAACCAGTTGCTAAGTTTTTTTGATACTACCTTATGTGAAATATTCTATGTGTATATTCTTAGAATCCATAGTGTAATAGAATCTGACAGTTCTTAAAAAGACCTGTCAGATTCATATTAGTTTTCTATTTCAACATTAACCCCAGCTGCTCGAAAGATATCTAATACCTCTGAAAGCCCAACATTACCGGGCGCGCTGTCCCTTTCGCCACCAAGAAACGGAATTCTAACTATTAAACTAATTCCGCTTGGTGATGTTGCTTCAATTAAGTTAAGGTAATTAAATGTTGCGCCTGCAGGTATATATATACGCGAGATAGTTCCATTAAATTTATGTTTCTTATGTCTGGAAGAGGTACTATTATCGTTTCCCCTATCTTTATTTTGTTCAGTTTCTTCTTCATTTGCGCGCATTAATGCATATTTTCTATAGCGAGAACTCTCCGCTAAAGCTTCTTGATAAGTCATAGCTATCCTTCCTTAAAATATACTATAGAAATAATATATTCATAGGAAATATAAATGTTTCATAATAAATTAACATAATTTTTGCGAAATCACTATACAGATATTATTATGAGGCTGTAGATCAATCAACGGAAATTTACATATTTACATTACAATAGCATTATATCTATCTGCGTTTCTCTTTAACACAAATGACATCCTGATAATATTCCATCCTTAAAATCACTGCCAACAAATGAATAGGCAGCAGCATTAAGTTCTTTAAAAATCCTTTAGACATAAATCTATATTTCAGAAATTCATACCACCCTGCGTAATTTCTATAATTAATTATTCTGAAGCCTTTATCCTCTAATAGTTTAAGAAGTGATTTTTTCGTATATCCGTTGATGTGATATGGATGTTGAAAGGGTTGAAAACTTGTTGTTTTATTTTTGTTTCCCAACAGTTTAAAGACAAGATCCCTGAACTTAAAAATTAATGCATTCTCGTTTGGTACAGCAAAGTAAGCAAGTCCATCATACTTCATTATTTTATATATTTTTTCTGTATATTTAACAGGATCGGTGACATGTTCTAGCACGGAATCCATGTATACGAGATCGAATTCTTCTTCGCCAAAGTTTTTTGTAATCAAATCGCCATACTCAAACCTGATGTTTAAACTCTTAGCTTCATTTATTCTGTTATCATAAACATCAATGGCGGTTATATCCCAATTCAACTTTTGGGCATCGATGAGAACATATCCTTCTCCGCATCCGATCTCAAGAAACTTAATAATTTTTTCGTTTCCAATATATTTTTTAAAAATTCCCAAAACTCTGTTTCTTTCTTTCTGCCTTTTCTTTGCCCACCATTTTGTCATAGTTGTATTAAAATACCCATCAGAGTACATTTGACTCCATTCATCAGAGCTCAAATCTATGCATGGAGACACAAAGTAATATTCACATTCTAAACAGTAGCATGATCTATATTTATTTCGCATATATTTGGAATATTTAGGGTCAATAACAGGTTCTGAAATCATTTTAATATTCTCGGCGTTACATATCGGACAACTCTTACTAGCTGTAGTAATCATATTTCTTCACCTTAATCTGATATAAGCTTTCCTATATTATTTTATTACCACTATATTTAATCATATTTTTATTATTTTGTACATCTTTCTTTTATAATTTTTTCCACACGTACTTGCAAAATGCAAATCAATTAAATTTTTACGTTAACATTTATGATTTCCTTCCTATTCATACAATTTGATTGTAAATCAACTTGAAAAAGCCATTTTTCTGCTGTTCCGCGCGGCTTTATAAAATAGTAAATTGTATATAAATAGGGAAGTTAGGTTATTA
Source organism: Bacillota bacterium (assembly GCA_030705945.1). Lineage (GTDB taxonomy): Bacteria > Bacillota > Clostridia > Acetivibrionales > DSM-2933 > Pseudobacteroides. Next base: position 4,115 of record JAUZPS010000066.1, on the reverse strand, counting down.
TTATTAGAATAATCTAGTATGTTTTTACTGTTTTTTTTAGAATAAATATAGTACATATAATATTTTATTATATAATATAAAGAAGAAAACCGTTTACGCTAGGGAGGGATTTAGGTTTGTTCGATATACTTTCTTCTTTGCTTAAGTATATATTTATAACTATCATATATCTGTTTATTTTTGGTGTAATTCGATTGATATATCTTGATATCAGCTCTGCCAGCAAGCAGAAATTTGTAATCAAAAAAAACACATCTTACCTAAAGCTGATAAATATCAGGGAGAGCCTTGACTTTAAGGTCGAGGAGACATATTCATTAGGAAAGGGTGTTGACATAGGGCGGTCAGGTAAAAACAGCATAGTAATAAAGGACCCTTATATGTCTTCAAAGCACGCAAGCTTTTTATTTAAGGATGGGAAGTATTTTATTCATGATTCCGGCAGCACAAACGGAACATTTATTAATGGAAAAGAAGTTAAAAAAACCCCTCAGCCATTAAAAGACGGAGATAAAATCAGAATCGGCCAGATAGATTTTCTATTTGTGGCTGGAGGATAACGAGGTATACTATGTTTAAATTTTTAAGTTTGAGACGCCCTATAAATATGCTTATAATTGCCAATATTATTGCATTTGGCCTTCTGTACTTTTATAAAAAACCCTATGATAAGTTGGTGCTTGTTGAAGGACTGGCAGTCACCGCTCTTATTTGCGTTTCTTATTTTCTTATTATTAAAAAGAATATGGGTGACGAATACTTATTCCTGGTTGTCGCAATGCTCGCCAGTCTGGGGGTTTTAATGATTTATCGTTTGGATCAGGAATTAGGCTTTAAACAAATCATGTGGCTTGTTGCTGGAATAGTCTTATTTTTTCTGAGCTTTTATTTTTATACAAAGATTAAGTTCCTTGAAAAGCTCATGCTCTATTATTTTGCAGCATCAATCCTACTTTTTATTGCAACTTTGATAATAGGCAGCAATATAAACGGTTCTACCAACTGGATAAGAATCGCGGGCTATAGCTTTCAGCCCTCAGAGCTTATTAAGATACTTTTTGTCATGACCATAGCTTGTTTTTTTAAGAATTCCGAACAATTTATATTTAAAACTAAAACATTAAATCTGAAATGGAAACTTAATAATAAAGAGTTCAAAAATAAAATAGCATTTTTCTTGATTGTTTATTCTTACATCGGTTTCTTAGTGTTACAGAAAGAATGGGGAACAGCTTTGTTGTTATTCTTAATCTTTTTTATGATCTTATACGCTTTTGAAGATGATATTAAGCTGCTTTTGCTTAACGGAGCTGCTGCTGTTTCTGGAGCCTTAGTGGGCTGCTTTTTTGTTTATCACATTAAAATAAGAGTGGCTATGTGGCTAAATCCCTGGGCTGATGCTGCTGGCAAAGGTTATCAGATCACTCAGTCATTGTTTGCAATAGGCGCAGGCGGTTTCTTTGGCTCAGGTATCGGAATGGGTAAGCCCAATTTGATACCTGAAGTAAAAACCGACTTCATCTTTTCCGCTATTTGTGAGGAAACAGGTATATTCGGCGGTATTGCCGTTATACTGTTATATTTTATACTGGTCTACAGGGGTTTTAAGATTACCCTGTATACCAAAGATTTGTTCAAAAAACTTGTAGCATTAGGGATTACTCTGATGTTTGGTTTTCAGACATTTATTATAATCGGCGGAGTAATAAAACTTATTCCATTAACAGGAATCACTCTTCCATTTATCAGCTACGGAGGAAGTTCACTGACATCGGGATTTATTGCTTTAGGAATACTTCAGGCGCTTTCTAAAGAATCATACTTGGGAGAGGAGGTTATTGAGAATGCAGCGGAATAATAAAATAATCCACCTCTTGATTGTTATGAGCGTTATTTTCTTCAGTCTTATGGCATATCTTACGTATATTCAGCTTTTTACAAGCAAGAAAACAGAAACAAGTTCTTATAACAGAAGGCAATGGCTTAAGGAGGACGATACAAAGAGAGGCGAAATTTATGATAGAAACGGGGTCATCCTTGCAAAAAGTTCAAAAGTGAAGGGCAAATGGGAAAGGAACTACCCTTACGGCTCTCTATATAGCCATATTATCGGTTATAATTCAGAGATTTATGGCAGATCGCTGATCGAAGAAAAGTTTAACAAATACTTATTAAATATAAACGAACTTAGTTCGGTTATTGGTTTAAACGGTAATCTGCTGAATAGTAAGAAAGTCGGTAACAATATTTATTTGACAATTGACAATAACCTGCAAAAGCTTGCCAGCGATCTGATGGGTTCAAAGAATGGCGCCATCGTAGTCATGAATCCCAAAACAGGCGGTATTTTAGCAATGGTCAGTAAGCCTGGCTTTGATCCAAACAACCAGGCTCTTGTAAACAAATGGAAGGAGCTTGTCGATTCAGAGGACAGTCCATTCCTTCCAAGAGCTACCCAGGGCCTATACGCGCCTGGATCCACGTTTAAAATTGCTGTTACGGCTTCTGCATTGGAAAACGGCATGGATGGTTTGACGTTTGATGATAAAGGCGTAGTAACAATAGACGGTAAAGTATTTAGCAATAGTAAGAAAAAGGCGTATGGTCGCGTCAACCTGGAAAAAGCGCTTACAGTGTCAAGCAATGTTGCCTTCTCCCAGATTGGCGTAAAGCTTGGAGAAAATAATATTAAAAACATTGCATCAAAAATAGGCATGGGTCAGGTTATTCCGTTTGACCTGCCTGTTTCAAAAAGCGTTTTCCCATATGGAAGCATGGGAAAAACAGATATGGCAGCAGTTGCTATAGGACAGGGAAAAATGATGGTTACACCTCTGCATATGGCAATGATCGCGTCAAGTATCGCAAATAACGGAATTATGATGAAACCAATTATGGTTTCCCGTATTGTAAACGCCGGAGGTAAAGAGATAAAGAAATGGGGTCCGGAAGAACTTCGGAATGTAATGCCTGCTGATATAGCGACAAAAGTAAAAAATATGATGCTCAAGGTTGTATCAAACGGAACAGGAAAAAGCGCCGCTATAAACGGGATAAATGTAGCCGGTAAAACAGGCACTGCAGAAAATGAGGTAGTTGGAAAGGAACATGCATGGTTTGTCGGCTTCGCGCCTGCTGAAAATCCTCAGGTTGCTGTAGCCGTTATTGTAGAATACAGCGGCTCATCTGGGGGATCGGTTTCTGCGCCGATTGCCGGGAGGCTTATGGAGGCTTATTTGAGGGGGAGTAGGAGGTAATGAGTTGATTGGTTAGAAAGTTCTTAATATAATCATATATAATTACGTAAATTCCAATAAACCACTTAACATAACTGAGATTATGATCATTAATTTTAAAAAACCTCGTGGACTAAACTCTTTATAATTCAGCCCACGAGGTTTTGCATATCAGCTGTCTTAATAGTACTTTCATTAAGGTAGTATCAAAAAAACTTAGCAACTGGTCGTTTCAAAAACTTGATATAATGGGTTTTAGTCATATAGACTTGAACAAGGAATTTTTTGAAACGCCCTAACTAATTAGACAATTGATAATGATAAAACTTTAATGCTTCTACTTGTTATGAAATTGTGTTTGTTACCGCTATTGCCACTCCTGCGTTTATGACATATCCTGTCTTTGTGATTTCAACAGTGACCACGCTTGAGCTATTAAGCCCTGCGTACCCTAAGAATGTTATACCGAATGTTGTTCCTGACAAATCTGCATCTAGTGTATATTCTGTATCTTTGACTAACGTTGATCCATCCTTCTTAACCACTATATCATCTGCTGCCAATCCTGTTATTGATTGATCCAGTGTAATGGTTGTTGTTCCTGTGGCGGTTGTTATTCCATCCGCTCCCGCTGTTATTGTCACTGGTGTTGCTGTTGGGGTTTCTGTTGGTGTCGCTGTTGGTGTCGCTGTATCTGTTGCCGCTGGGGTTGTTGGCGTTGCTGTTGGCGTTGCTGTATCTGTTGCTGTTGGTGTTTCTGTATCTGTTGCTGCTGGGGTTGTTGGGGTTGCTGTTGGCGTTGCTGTTGCTGTTGGTGTTTCTGTATCTGTCGCTGCTGGGGTTGTTGGCGTTGCTGTTACTGCTGCTGTTGCTGTTGGT